>NZ_DAMBUH010000018.1:0-15259 GCF_032053605.1 Tianweitania sp. | reverse complement strand
ATCTGCCACCTGCCTGTTCTTCGATGCCGCAGCATCACTTCCACTAAGATGGGAGAACATCGCCGGTGGTGCAACCGGCATTAGCAATCCCAAATATTTCATTCCGCTGCATAGCGTGAAGGAACGGCTTTCCATGCCAGGTGTTCTACTTGCCCAACCAAGGAGAGACCTATGAAAACCCTGATCCTTTCCGGTCTGACCGCTGTAACCATCCTGTCGGGTGCCGCTGCTGCCAATGCTCAGCAGACTGTCATCATCACCAAGGAACAGCAGCCGGTTATCCGTGAATACGTCGTTCGCCAGAAGACGGCACCGGTTGCCGTTGTGAAGGACTATGACTTTGCGGTCGGCACCGTTGTTCCGGACGTCGTTGAGGTTCATCCCCTCGAAGTGCCGGAAATGACCGACAAGTATGAGTATGTCGTGACGCCGAGTGGCCAGACCGTTCTGGTCGAGCCGGGCACGCGGCGCGTTGTTCAGGTCGTCGATTAAGACAGACCAGTGCGTACAAATCGAGCGGCCTTCGGGCCGCTCTTTTTGTTTTAATACCAGCCGCAGGCGACCTGCGCTTCTTCCGACATCCGATCCGGCGTCCATGGCGGATCGAACACCATCGCCACTTCCACGCCCGACACACCTTCAACCGTTCCGACGGCATTCTCGACCCAACCCGGCATTTCACCGGCGACCGGGCAGCCCGGCGCGGTCAGCGTCATGTCGATCTTGACCTCGCGATTGTCTTCGATGTCGATCTTGTAGATCAGCCCGAGCTCGTAGATGTCGGCCGGAATTTCCGGGTCATACACCGTCTTCAGCGCGCTGATGATGTCATCGGTCAGCCGCGCCAGCTCTTCGGCCGGAATGGCCGATTCGATAGCCGGCTGATTGGCGGCCACATTCTCTTCAGACACTTCGCTCATTTCGCTCACCCGAAGAATTTGCGCGCTTTTTCGAGCGCTTCGGCTAAGGCATCGACCTCGGCCATCGTGTTGTACATCGCAAACGACGCACGGCATGTGGAGGTCACGCCGAAGCGCTTCAACAGCGGCTGGGCGCAATGCGTGCCTGCCCGCACCGCCACGCCCGAGCGGTCGATCACCATCGACACGTCATGGGCATGAATGCCCTGCAGTTCGAAGGAAATGATCGCGCCCTTGCCTGGCGCTTCGCCAAAGATGCGCAACGAGTTAATCGCCTTCAAGCGCTCATGCGCATAATCGCTCAACTTGGCTTCATGCGCCGCAATCCGGTCGCGCCCAATCGAATCCATGTAGTCGAGCGCAGCGCCCAGTCCGATCGCCTGCACGATCGGCGGCGTTCCCGCTTCAAAGCGATGCGGCGGCTCGTTGTAGCTGATCGCATCCTCGCTGACGTCGAGGATCATCTCGCCGCCGCCTTGAAACGGGCGCATGGCTTCCAGCATCTCGCGCTTGCCGTAGAGCACGCCGATGCCAGACGGTCCGTAAACCTTGTGCCCTGTAAAGACGAAGAAGTCGCAGTCGAGATCCTGCACGTCAACCGGCATGTGAACAGCGCTCTGGCTGCCATCCACCAGGACGGGAATGCCGCGCTCGTGCGCGATCCGGCAGATCTCCTTAATCGGCGTCACCGTGCCCAGCGCGTTCGACATATGCGTGATCGCCACCAGCTTGGTGCGCGATGTCAGGCACGTCTCGAAAGCATCCAGATCGAACGACCCATCATCCTCAACCGGCGCCCAGACGAGCTTCGCACCCTGCCGCTCGCGGATGAAGTGCCACGGCACGATGTTGGAATGGTGCTCCATGATCGACAGAACGATCTCATCGCCCTCGCCGATCTTCGGCATGCCATAGCCATAGGCCACCGTATTGATCGCCGAAGTTGAGTTCGAGGTAAAAACGATCTGGTCGATCGACGGCGCATTCAGGAAGCGACGAACCGTTTCGCGAGACTTTTCATAGGCATCCGTGGCTGCGTTCGAGAGGAAGTGCAGCCCGCGATGAACGTTTGCGTATTCTTGGGAATAGGCATGCTGGATAGCATCCAGCACCACCTGCGGCTTCTGCGCCGACGCTCCATTGTCGAGATAGACGAGCGGCTTGCCGTAGATTTCCCGCGATAAAATAGGGAAGTCGCGGCGCACTGCCTCAACGTCAAAATCGGCGATACTGATCTTCTCTTCGACCATCAGATAAGTTGCCCCGTAGCAGACAAGGTGCCGAAGACGCGTCCTCCCATGATGAAGGATTCGGCAGCCGACAAAGCAAGAAGGATCATGACAGCTGCGAATGACCGCAGCTGATCCAGCTGTAATCCATAACGCACTGTCAGAACGGAGAAGGAGATCAGGATCACCGCCAGCACAAGCGGCAGCGCGAGACGAATGAGAGCCAGCAGTGCGCTATCTGGAACAAGCAAGGCCGATCCGAACAGGACAAGCTGGAAAAAGTGACCGACCAACCAGACGCCAGCCAAGACCATCCCGGCTGACCCAAATCGCCGAAAGCTCGCTTTGCCACCCAGCACCACGCCGATAAAGAACAGGATTATCAGCGAGACGAACAGCAAGAGGAGGGGCAAAGCGCTTAACACACCAATAAACACCTGCGTAGAGCGGCTGAAGTCGACGAACCCACTCGGCACACTATCCAGCGAGCCCGCATATGGTGCCAAGAGGGGCGGCGCTATCCCAATCAAGATGGCAAGTACCAGGAAGCCAAGTGCCACAAGGGTCAGCTGACCATGAGAGAGGTAACGCTCGGCTGCGCCGCTGATCGTCGTGACCGGACGCGGAAAAGCCCTGAACCCATCCAGAATGTAGGCCACGAAAATGCTCGGCAGGGGTCGATCATCCGAGCCCGCGATCATCACCATAGCCACCTCCGCCCTAGCCGTGCAGGACGAACCAGGCGTCGAGCTTGGCTTCCAGCGCCTCGATGACGGCCTCGTTTTCCAGTTCCTCGATGACCTCCGCCAGGAACGCCTTCACCAGAAGGCCTCGCCCTGCCTTTTCCGGCACGCCACGCGCCATGAGGTAGAACAGATGATCCTCGTTGATGTCGGTCACCGTCGCGCCATGACCGCAGGCCACGTCGTCGGCGAAGATTTCCAGTTCCGGCTTGGCGGAAAAGTCCGCATCGTCCGACAGGAGCAGCGTGTTGCAGGCCATCTTCGCATCGGTTTTCTGCGCGATCTGGTGCACGTTGATGCGGCCCTGGAACACGCCCTTGGCGCGATCGGTCACAACGTTGCGGATCACCTCGCGCGAACCCGTATTCGGGCTGGAATGATCAAGCACCATGGTCACGTCGGTATGCGTGTCGCCAGCCAGCAGATTGACGCCGCGCAACTGGAAGTCGCAACCGTCGCCGGCCGCATCCACCACGATCTCCTGACGCACCAGCTTGCCGCCAGCATTCATGATGAACAGCGTGAGCTTGGCGTCCTTGCCGATCGAGGCGCGGAACTGGCCGAGATGCGAGGAGCCTTCCGGCTGTTCCTGCACGATCAGATACATGACCTCAGCGCCGTCACGCACGCTCAGCGTCGTGACCGCGCTGGCCAAAGCCGAAGCTTCGCCGGTCTGACGCTCCACGATCACAGCCTTGGAGCCAGCACCGACATTGACGCCGAAGCGCGTATGCACCTGGCCCCCTGTATGCAGGTTCTGCATTTCGAGTGGCACAGCCAGCTCGACGCCTTCCGCAATCTCGACGCCGTAGCCATCTGTCACAAAGGCAGTGTTGATCGCACCGATCGTATCGGCGGCATCGGTCGGCCCAAGCGCATTGATGCCGCGCCCTTCAGCCAGTTCATCGCTCAACCGAATGAAGGACAGACCCTCAGCCGAAGGAAGATCCTGCGTCTTGCCGCACGACACGCGCAGCACGGTCGAGCCTGCTAGCAGCGGCTCCAGAGCCGTTGGTGCGGTTGTCGACACAGCCGGTACCGTCGTCAGAAGGCGACGCAGATCCGTGTAGTGCCAGGCTTCCACATGGCGCGTCGGCAAACCAGCCTTGATGGCATCGATGGCCTCATCACGCTTGATCGTGACCATGCCGTCGCCAGGCAGATCTGCCACGCGCGCATTAAACGCATCGATCAGCGCCTTTTCAGCAGGCGTATGCTGGGGAGTGACATGCATATTCATGGTCACGCTCCTCAGGCCGCCTCGCCGATCACGCCGGCATAGCCATTTTCTTCGAGGTTGAGCGCCAGCGACTTGTCGCCTGACTTGATGATGCGGCCCTTGTAGAGCACGTGCACGCTGTCCGGCACGATGTGCTCCAGCAGGCGCTGGTAATGGGTGATGACGACCACCGCACGATCGGGCGAACGCAGCGCGTTCACGCCATCCGAAACGATCTTCAGCGCATCGATGTCTAGGCCGGAATCCGTTTCATCCAGAACGCAGAGCTTTGGCTCGAGCAGCTGCATCTGCAGGATTTCGGCACGCTTCTTTTCACCGCCGGAGAAGCCGACGTTCAACGGCCGCTTCAGCATGGCCATATCGATGTTGAGCTTGCCGGACGCATCCTTCACGCGCTTCAGCAGTTCCGGGATCTTCAGCGGCTCTTCACCACGCGCCTTGCGCTGCGCGTTCATGGCGACCTTCAGGAACTCCATGGTCGCAACACCCGGTATTTCCATCGGGTACTGGAAGGCCAGGAAGATGCCGGAAGCAGCACGCTCGGCCGGGTCCATCTCAAGGATCGACTCGCCGTTGAACAGGATCTCGCCTTCGGTAACCTCGTAATCCTCGCGACCAGCGAGGATATAGGACAGCGTCGACTTGCCCGAGCCGTTCGGCCCCATGATCGCAGCCACTTCACCGGCCTTAACAGTCAGGTTCAAGCCACGGATGATCTCGGTGCCTTCGTCGGCGATACGGGCGTGCAGGTTCTTGATTTCTAACATGTTCGTTCTTTCAAAATCAGAGGTCAAAGGCTGAGGCAAACCTCAGCCGACCGAGCCTTCAAGGCTGATGCCGATGAGCTTCTGCGCTTCTACTGCGAACTCCATCGGCAGTTCCTGGATCACGTCCTTGACGAAGCCGTTGACGATCAGCGCGATCGCTTCTTCTTCCGGGATGCCGCGCTGCATGACGTAGAACTTCTGATCGTCGGAAATCTTCGACGTCGTCGCCTCATGCTCGAACTGGGTCGTCGCGTTCTTGGCTTCGATGTAGGGCACGGTATGCGCGCCGCAGCGATCGCCGATCAGCAGCGAGTCGCACTGCGTGAAGTTGCGGGCGTTGGTGGCCTTACGATGCGCCGAAACCTGGCCGCGATAGGTGTTCTGCGAGAACCCCGCCGCAATGCCCTTGGAGATGATGCGGCTCGACGTGTTCTTACCGAGATGCAGCATCTTGGTGCCGCTGTCGATCTGCTGATAACCGTTCGACACGGCAATCGAGTAGAATTCGCCTCGGCTGTCGTCGCCGCGCAGGATGCAGGACGGATATTTCCAGGTGATGGCAGAACCGGTCTCGACCTGCGTCCACGAAATCTTCGAGCGATCGCCACGGCAGTCACCGCGCTTGGTCACGAAGTTGTAGATGCCGCCCTTGCCTTGGGCATCGCCGGGATACCAGTTCTGGACGGTCGAATACTTGATCTCGGCGTCATCCAGCGCAACCAGCTCGACAACGGCCGCATGCAGCTGGTTCTCGTCGCGCTGCGGCGCCGTGCAGCCTTCGAGATAGCTCACGTAAGCGCCCTCTTCCGCGATGATGAGCGTCCGTTCGAACTGGCCCGTGTTCTTTTCGTTGATGCGGAAATAGGTCGACAGCTCCATTGGGCAGCGAACGCCCTTGGGCACGAACACGAAGGAGCCGTCGGTGAAAACGGCCGAATTCAGCGTCGCATAATAGTTGTCGGACGCCGGCACGACCGAGCCGAGATACTTCTTCAGGAGCTCAGGATGCTCGCGAATGGCTTCCGAGATCGAGCAGAAGATAACGCCGGCCTTGGCGAGTTCCTTCTTGAAGGTGGTGACCACCGAAACCGAGTCGAACACCGCGTCCACCGCAACGCGGCGACCGCCAGTGACGTTGAGGCTTTCGGTATCGGCGAGAACGCCGTCCTCGGAACCTTCATGGCCGGGCTTCTTCACGCCGGCGAGAATTTCCTGTTCCCGCAGCGGGATACCAAGCTTCTCGTAGGTGCGCAGCAGCTCGGGATCAACTTCGGCAAGCGAGGTCGGCCCGGGCGTCGATTTCGGCGCGGCGTAGTAGTGAATGTCCTGGAAGTCGATCTTGGGATAATCGACGCGCGCCCAAGTGGGCTCTTCCTGGGTTTTCCAGCGCTCGAACGCATCAAGACGCCAATCGAGCATCCATTGCGGTTCGTTCTTCTTCGCCGAGATGAAACGAATGATGTCTTCGTTCAGGCCCTTGGGGGCCTTGTCCATCTCGATTTCGGTTTCGAACCCATATTTATACTGGTCGACATCGATGAGGCGAACCTGATCGATCGTTTCCTGCACGGCAGGCATTGGCAATCTCCATCCTTGCCGGGTTCAAGGCCCGGCAGTCGACGACATGGCCGCATGAAGCGATTGGCCGTCATGTAGTCATTCACAGAAGGAAAATCACCCCGCCGGGGTGACGCATCCTCCAATTTCTTCAGGCGGCATTCCGCCCTGTTCGACGCGCGGCCAAAGTGCCGAGCGCATTCGTGAACTGCGCGAGGTCTTGCGCGCTCGTGGCCGGTGCGAACGACACGCGCAGCGCACCCTCACCATCCCAGCCCATCGCGCTCAACACCGCGCTCGCGCCAACCTTGCCGGACGAACAGGCGGACCCCGCCGACAAGGCAATTCCCGCGAGATCAAAGGCGATCTGCGCCGTTTCCGTCTTCATGCCCGGTATCGTGAAGAAGATGGTGTTCGGCAGCCGCTTGGCCGCCGTCATACCGTGGATCACGGCATCCGGAACCAGTTGCACGATCTCGGCTTCAAGAGCCTGGCGCTGTTCTTCAAGCTCGGGCATTTGCGGGATCTCCCCTAGCGCCTCACGCGCCGCAGCACCGAAGCCGACGATGCCGCTGAAGTTCTCCGTGCCGCCGCGATGACCCCGCTCCTGCCCGCCGCCGCGGATCAGGGGAGCCGGCATCAACACATCCGAAGAAGACGCAATCGCGCCGACGCCCTTCGGACCACCGATCTTGTGGGCAGAGAGAATGAGGTAGTCGCCAAAGCCGGCATCGAGATCGATGGGCAACCGGCCAGCGGCCTGCACCGCATCAACGATCAGCGTGCCCTTCGCCGCGCGCACGATCGCCGTAATCTCTTCGACTGGCTGAACGACGCCGGTTTCGTTGTTGGCGGCCTGCACCGCGACCAGCGGGAGGCCTGCAGCATGGTCATGCGCCTGAAGTAGCACCTGCAGCGCCGCCAGATCGATCACGCCATCCGTGCCCACCGGAATGACCGACACCTGCTCTGCCGCAAAGCGTCCGCCATTGGCGACGCAAGGATGTTCGGATGCGCCGACGTAAAGCCGCGAAAACAGCAGTGACGCGCGGCCCATCGTCCAATGCGGAGTCAGCAGCGTCATGGCGCCTTCGGTGGCGCCGGAGGTAAACACCAGCCGCGCGGGATCAGCACCCACCAGAGCTGCCACATCACGGCGCGCGCCATCGATCAACTGCCGCACCCTACGGCCTTCGGCGTGAACCGATGACGGGTTTCCGATGACATCAAGCGCTTCGATCATCGCAGCCTTGGCGGCAGCGCGGAGCGGCATGGAGGCGTTATGGTCGAGATAGACGCGCGGTCGCATCAGTGCCGTCCTCCGCCGCACGAAAGGCGCAGGCAGGTCGGGATCACTGTTCGTGCGTTATTTCCTTGAAAACGCAAGGCTCCGCGTCCTATCTAGCCGCTTTGCCGGCGGGATCCTTATCTGTCCGCCAGTTTTGAATGGTTCTAAACAAAGGTTTCTAAGGAGCCTGGCCGGGAGCGTCAAGTGCGCGTCGGGCATGACAGCCATTCATCTGAGGCCATGCACAGGCTGGGCCGGCGCGCGAGTGGAGTATCCATGCCCGAAGTCATTTTCACCGGTCCGGCCGGCCGCCTCGAAGGTCGTTATCAGCCCTCGAAGGAAAAGAGCGCCCCGATCGCGATCGTCCTGCACCCGCACCCGCAGTTCGGCGGCACGATGAACAACCGCATCGTGTATGACCTGTTCTACATGTTCCAGAAGCGCAACTTCACGACCTTGCGCTTCAACTTCCGTTCGATTGGCCGCAGCCAAGGCGAGTTCGATCATGGCACCGGCGAATTGTCGGATGCGGCGGCCGCACTCGATTGGGTGCAATCTTTGCATCCCGATTCGAAAAGCTGCTGGGTTGCCGGCTATTCCTTCGGTGCCTGGATCGGCATGCAGCTCCTGATGCGCCGCCCGGAAGTGGAAGGCTTCATCTCGATCGCGCCGCAGCCCAACATCTACGACTTCTCATTCCTGGCGCCCTGCCCGTCATCCGGCCTGATCATCCATGGCGATTCGGACAAGGTCGCGCCGCCGAAGGACGTGCAGACGCTGGTGGACAAGCTTCACACGCAAAAGGGCATCACGATCACGCAGAACACGATGCCGGGCGCCAACCACTTCTTCACGAGTCAGGAAGGCGAGCTGATCGAGGCTTGTTCGGACTATCTCGACCGTCGCTTGAACGGCGAACTAGCCGACGCCCGTCCAAAGCGCCTGCGCTAGACTGCGGGTTTAACTTTCCCGACCCCTACCGATATGACCGGCCGTCGCGACATCACGCGGCGGCCGTTTGTTGTTCATGGCCGGCTTCTGCCGCCGCCTGCCCCACCACACCGTCACGCGCCGGCGACGCCGCCGCACCCAGGCATATTCATAGGACAGGATCACCAGACCCAGCGGGACCATCCAGAAGCCCAGGATGGGCAGAAAGCCGAGACATCCGCCGATGATCAGCAGTATGCCGATGGTGATGCGCCAGCGCCGCGATTGCGGCATGGCGAAATCGCGCCCGAGCAGGGTGATCTTGCGTGTCGGCGGCAGCTGCGGATCAACCGTCATGTCGCTGGCATTCCTCATGGGTCGTGTGCATCAGGTCTGAAGCAGGCCCCTGCAGATAGGGATGGCAGACGGTTTGTGGAAGTAACGATGGGTAATGACACTTCCATCGTGGAAAATGTGAAATGCCTCTTTGCAAACGCAAAGTCTCTTTGCTATAGGCCACCCACTCGCAAACGAGCACTGTTCCCCGGTAGCTCAGTGGTAGAGCAACCGGCTGTTAACCGGTTGGTCGCTGGTTCGAATCCGGCCCGGGGAGCCATTCATTCCAAACATCGCTGAAAATTGTCGCCTAAGCAGCACCTGCTTTGCGGTTTGATGTGCCTGCTTGCTGCTGAAGCAGGGCGCCTCTATGCGCTCCTCCCAAATCAGCCTAGCCGTTCATCGTCACAGCACTGTGAACGTGACGAGCCAGACTGCTTCTGCTGTTAGACGCAGATCGATCAGGAGCCTGTTTCATGCCGCCTTATGCGATTCTCACCCTCGCGATTCTTGCTGAGGTCATCGGCACCAGCGCCATGAAGGCGTCGCAGGGTTTTACCCGGCTCGGTCCGTCCGTGGTGGTGGTTCTTGGCTACTGCGCGGCCTTCTACCTGCTCGCGCGCGTGCTCGACACGATCCCCGTCGGCATCGCCTACGCCATCTGGGCAGCGGGCGGCACCATTCTCGTCACCCTTGTGGCCTGGATCATCTACGATCAAAGACCGGATGGCTTCGCGATTATCGGCATGGCGCTGATCATAGCCGGCGTGCTGGTCATCAACCTTCTATCGAAGACCAGCACCCATTAGGTATGCGCTGCCAACTTGCTGTTTCAGCCCGCAGTGGACATCCAATTCAGCGTTTCGCGCCAGTCGATCATGCGAATGGGCGTGCCATGCGTGCCGCTTTCGAAACGAACAAAGCGAGTCGGATAGGTCGGGCTCGCCGCCCGGATCTTGCGGAAGAACGCTTCTTGTTTCTCGACCGGAAACACCGGATCGCGGCTTCCTTGCCCAAACACAACCGGCACTTTCGCCTTGAAGGCAGCACTTGTCAGAAAAGCATCGTCCCAGTGTGAGCCCAGCAGCAGCAAGCCGCCGAGCTTTCCGACGAGCTCGGGCTTGCGCGCCAACGCCCAGCAAAGCCCGCCACCCATCGAGCCGCAAGCCACGAACACCCGGGCTTTCGGTGACGCCTCGCTGTAGTGCTTGATGAGCTCGGCCACCTGGTCTGCGCCCTTGTCGCCAAAGTCGGAAAAATCCGGCGACAGATACAGCCCGCCATTGGCGGTCATCAGATTCTTGATTCGATTGAAATTTCCGCCGAAGGTGAGGTCGTCGACACCCTGCTTGCGTGAGCCGCCCTGCCCGTGAAGGTAGAGCACGATCATGCTTGCCCCTTCCCGTTTGCCGACGGCCACATGCGTGATCTTGGCGCCGCTGTCGCTCGTCAGTGCTAGATCCTGCTGCACCCCACGCACATTGGTTGCGGTGTATTCCGGCTTCACCCGCCGTTCTGGCACGGCATCGCGGCCGTTGATGTCGCGCATCTCCTGATAATCGATCGTGACATGCGCGCCGTTGTCCGACGTTGCCAGTACTGCCGGATAGGCAAACAGCTTGTCCTTGAACGGCTTCAGCTGCTCGGCCTGTGCCGGCAGAGCGAGGAGGACAGTTGTGGCGAGGAGGGCAAAAGCGATTCGGCGCATGGCTCTTTGTCCCGCATCCCGCGGATCAACGCCATGTCTTATCCCGCCAGAACACCGCCCGCTGCTTGAAGGGCGGCCGGTGTGTCGACATCGACACTGGCCGCTTGGCCCAGCTCCACATCGATGACCTCATACGTGCCTGACTCGATGATGGCGCGCGCGCCAGTGTCGCCATGAAGCTCGGCGATCTCCGGAAAGCATGCGCGCGGCAAGATAACCGGATTGCCGCGCTTACCCTGGTTCGTTGCTCGTACGATCGCGGTTCCGTCCTGAGCTTCGAAAACCTGCAACATGCGCGTGAGGTCGGCCGTCTCGACCTCTGGCATATCGCCTAGCACCACCAAAGCGCCGGACGCTTCCGCAGGAAGCGTCGCCAGCCCAGCCTGTAGCGAGCCTGCCATGCCGTCCGCATAAGCGGGATTGTGGGTGATGCTAACCGGCAGACCGGTGAGCGCAGACGTGACGAGGTCGGCCTGATGTCCCAAGATGATCGTGACGCTTGCGGCACCGCTGGCCAGAACGCGCGATGCCACACGGCGGATCAGCGGCTCGCCGTCGAAGTGCGCAAGCAGTTTGTTGGGACCGCCCATGCGGCTGGACCGACCAGCGGCGAGCACAATGGCGTGCACGCTCTTCACACCTGAAAGTCGCTCGCTCGGCTCATCATCGCGCTGTGCCCGTTCTCGCGGTGCCGGCCGCGTGGCGATTTCGCCTAAAAGCCCGCCGACGCCCATGCCCGCAATGTCGCGATCCGTCACCTCAAGCCCCGCCTGTATGCGATCCAGCACCCAGTCGAATCCGTTCTCCTTAGGGCTGCGCGAACAGCCCGGCGCGCCAATTACCGGCACGCCTTCGAATTCACCGAGCACAAGCAGATTGCCGGGGTCGACCGGCATGCCAACTCGTTTCACGACACCGCGTGCCGTGCGAATACCGGCCGGGATGACATCATGCGCGTCGCTCACCGCCGAAGCACCAAAGATCAGGATCAGATCACACGCTTCAACCACCGCACGAAGTGTTTGCGCCAATTGCCCGGCATGATGGGCAATACGTTCTTCGCGAATGATGCGACTGCCGGAACGATCAAGCCGTGCCTGTGTCACCGCGGCAGTCTTGTCGAGCACGGAGGTCTTCAGCCCTGCCCGCTCAGTCTGGATAAGAGCCACGCGTGCTTTACGAAACGATGCCACCTTCATCGGCGAGGCGTCGCCCACTTCAACCAGAACCGCTTCGACAATGCCCACTGGCACAGCAAACGGGATGATCTTCACCGTCGCGACCATCTGGCCGGCGCGCACAGCCGCAAAGGGTGCCAGCGTCGCCACTGTCACGGCGGGATCGACGCTGTTCATCGCATCGATCGAAGCCTTGTCGACGATGAAGACGCCAGCTGCCTTGGCATGCAGGTTGACGCGCCCGGTGCCGGCGTCGCGGATCTCGATGCTGTCGCCACCGAGACCAGCGGCCACGCGTGCAGCGGCTTCATTTTCTCCAAGATCATCAGGATCGAGCGTGGCAGCGACCACCGTTGGCACGCCAGCCTGCGCAAGTGCCTCAACATCCCCGGCGGACAACCGATGCGCCTTCTTGAACCGCAGCGCACCCGCGCTCACCGCATGCGCGAGCACGACACCTTCCGCTTTTGGTACGGGAACGGGCCCGAACTTCATCCGGCCGCGCCCAATTCTCGTCCGCGCAAGGCTGCAACCACCTCGCCAAGCACGGCCACAGCGATTTCCGCCGGATTGGAGGCGCCGATGTCGAGGCCGATCGGAGCCCTGATCCTGTCGAGCTTGTCGCGCGACACGCCGTTTGCTGCCAAGCGCTCCAGGCGGCTCGCATGTGTTTTGCGGCTCCCCAGCGCACCGACGTAAAAGCAGCCGGCTTCCAACGCCGCCTGCAGGGGAAAGTCGTCGATCTTCGGATCATGCGTCAGCGCAGCAAGGGCGCAGAAGGCATCCAGAGGCTGTCGCGCAAGAACTTCCTGCGGCCAATCCGCATGAAGGTTAGAGCCCGCGAAACGCTCCGGCGTTGCGAAGGCCGTACGCGGATCGATCACGTCCAATTCAAAACCCGCGATTCGTGCCATCGGCGCCAACGCCTGGCTGATATGCACCGCGCCAATGACCACAAGCCGTGGCGACGGCAGGTGGACGTTCAGGAAAACCGTGCGCCCGTCGATCTCGATCTGCCGGGATTTGCCCGAGCGAAAACCTTCACGCAGCGCCTCATCAAGCGGGTCCTGCGCGGCTTCGGACTGACGAACCAGCCGTCCGCTACCGGTTTCCAGATCGGTCACGACGATCGCAGCCCTCCGCGCGCGGCGTTCCTCGTTCAGGCTATGGAGAAGCGCGCGTTCCACGATCAGGCCAACGGCTCGACAAAGACCTTGATGCGGCCGCCACAGGACAGGCCGACGCGCCAGGCGGTTTCGTCCGCCACGCCGAATTCCAGCATGCGGGGTTTAGCAGACGTGATCACATCCACAGCTTCCGCGATTACCGCGCCTTCCACGCAGCCGCCGGAAACCGAACCCTCGAAGTTCCCTTCCGCATCGATCACCAGCTGGCTGCCGGCCTGGCGCGGTGCAGAACCCCAGGTCTCCACAACCGTCGCCAACGCAATCTGCCGGCCATCGCCGGCCCAAGCAGCAGCAATGTCGAGAGGGTCGGTGTGGGCATTTTCCGGCGTGTTCATGGGTTTGCTCCTCAGCGTCCGCTCAGCCCAGAGCGCGATAGGTGCGGCCGTGATAGATCAGCGGCTCGCGGCTTTCGCCGACGCGCAGCCCGGTCACCTTGCCAAACAGGATGCGATGCGTGGCGACATCCTTGGCTTCGATGATCCGGCAGTCGAAGGTCGCGAGCGCACCGATCAGCGTTGGTGCACCCGTCGCGATCGTATCCCACTCAGCGCTTGCGAAGCGGTCATCCTGCGACAAGCCAGTGAGGCCGGAAAACGCATGCGACACGTCGATCTGCTCAGAACTTAGCGTGTTCAACGCAAACACGTCGTTTTTCACAAACAGGTCGTTGGTCGCGCTGGCGCGGTTGAGGCAAACCAGAACAGTCGGCGGGCTGTCCGACACCGAACAAGCGGCAATCACCGTCGTGCCGCGCCGGCCAGCCGCACCGTCGGTGGTCACGACATGAACGGCACCTGCAAACAGGCTCATCGCCTCGCGGTAGTCGCCGGGTTCAACCTTGTTCTGCTTCAGCACGGGGTATCCAATCCTTCTCCGGCGATATAGGCGGCCGCTTGCGCCGTGCAAGCTGTGGGCAAGCAGTTGCACGCGGGCAAGCCAGGCTTTAGGGCTGAGGGAGGTGCCAAGCCTTTGGACATGACCTTGCCCCGTCGAATCCGCCTTCTCCTGACCGGCCTCCTTTCTATCAGCGCCGTTGCTGCCGTGACACCCGCACGCGCCGATATCATCGGCCTCGCCGCGCCGCTTTCCGGCTCCTCGTCTCTGCTCGGCCAGCAGTTGCGCACTGGCGCCGAGGCTGCGGCAAAGACAATCACCGATCGCCCGATCACGCTCGACGTTCAGGATGACCTGTGCACGGCCGAAGGCGGAACTGCCGCCGCTCAGCGCTTCGTCGAAGCGAAAGCAGACATCGTGATCGGCTTCCTGTGCACGGATGCCATCAACGCCGCGATGCCCATCCTTTCGCAAGCTGGCATTCCCGTTCTCACGCCAGGCGTGCGCACCAACAGCCTCACGGACACCCGCGAAAAGACTGGCTGGCCGATCTACCGCATCGCGCCGCGCGATAATGCGGAGGAGCAAGCGCTTGCCACCTTGCTGCTTCCGCTGTGGCGCGAAGCCCTGTTTGCCATCGTGGACGACGGCACGATCTATGGCCGCAATCTCGCGGAAAGTTTTCGCGCCGCTGCCGAAGCAACCGGTCTGAAGCCAGTCTTCGTCGACACCTACCGGCCGCAGTTGGAGAACCAAGTCGGCTTGATTGGCCGCCTCAAGCGCGCCGGCGCCACGCATGTGTTCGTTGGCGGCGACCGCGAGGATGTCGCGATCATGGGCCGCGACGCC
The DNA here is from genome assembly GCF_032053605.1 of Tianweitania sp. Lineage (NCBI taxonomy): Bacteria > Pseudomonadati > Pseudomonadota > Alphaproteobacteria > Hyphomicrobiales > Phyllobacteriaceae > Tianweitania > Tianweitania sp. The sequence goes on along the minus strand of NZ_DAMBUH010000018.1, from coordinate 493 downwards.
AGCCAGATCGATTACGATCTCATTCTTGCCGGAGGCGAAGCTTTGCGGGCCGCTACCGTCAACACCACGCCTGCCGTCGGCACTCTGATGATCGCGCCGCCGGACTGGTCGACGGAAGCCACGACGGAAACGCTGCTGCAGCTTCGCTCCGCAGGCATCGAGCCGGATGGCTATGTCATGCCGGGCTACGCCGCGACCGAGATTGCAGCCAAAGCGATTGCGGATGCCAACGCGAAGGGCGAGCCCACGCGCAGCATCCTCGACGCCGAGACTTTCTCAACCGCGATCGGCACCATCCGCTTCAACGAGAAAGGCGATCTCGCCGCCAACCCTTACCGCCTTTACCGCTTCGATGGCTCGCAGTTCGTAGGGCTGAACCCGTGACTCTCCGCCCCGGCCCGCGCAACCTGTTGACCGATGTCGCAGGCTTGCGCGTCGGCCATGCGGGCGATCTCGGTGTGAACTCGGGCACGACGGTGGTGATCTGCGATCA
>NZ_DAMBUH010000017.1:16693-55007 GCF_032053605.1 Tianweitania sp. | reverse complement strand
ACCGCGATGCCCACCGCGATTTGGCTGCGGACGATTGTTCGGACGCTGGTTGCGCGCCGGCTGCGGCATGGCTGCCTGTGCATCCAGATCCACACCGCCCGACAGATCGCTGGCGATCGTCAGCTTGGTGCGGGTCACCTTTTCCACGGCGCGCAGCTTGGCAGCTTCGGCTGGATCGCACAGCGTGATCGCGACGCCATCGGCGCCGTTACGACCGGTGCGGCCGATGCGGTGCACATAGCTTTCCGCTTCATCCGGCAGGTCGAAGTTCACGACATGGCTGATGCCCGGCACGTCGATGCCGCGCGCCGCGATATCGGTCGCAACCAGAATGCGCACAGAGCCGTCGCGGAAACCGTTGAGAGCCTTCTGGCGTGCATTCTGCGACTTGTTGCCGTGGATCACGGCCGCATTGAACCCATCGCGCTCGAGGTCGCGGGTCACGCGATCCGCACCATGCTTGGTGCGCGAGAACACGATCACCTGCTTCATGGCTTCATCGGCCAGCAGCTTCGACAGGAAAACGCGCTTCTGCTTCAGCGGCACAATGTGCACGCTCTGCACGATCTCCTTGGCCGTCGTGCCCTGCGGCGCGACTTCGACGCGGATCGGATCGTTCAACAGCGTATCGGCCAGCGACGCGATTTCCTGCGGCATGGTCGCGGAATAAAGCGCGGTCTGGCGCTTCGGATGCGTGGCGCGGGCGAGCTTCTTCACATCATTGATGAAGCCCATGTCGAGCATGCGGTCGGCTTCGTCCAGCACGAGCCAGCGCGTTTCGGCGAGCTTCACGTCGCCTTCACGAACGAGATCAACCAGACGGCCCGGCGTTGCGATCAGAACGTCGACACCCGGCTGCAGCTTCTTGACCTGGCTGAAGCGGGAAACACCGCCCAGAACCAGCGCCGTCGAAATGTGCATGCCCTTGGTGACGGCCTTGATGGTTTCTTCGATCTGCACCGCCAGCTCGCGGGTCGGCGCAAGGATCAGCGCATGCGCGGTCTTCGGAATGCGCTTGGCCCCCAGCGCCATGATTTTGGTGAGGATCGGCAGGGTGAAGGCAGCCGTCTTACCCGAACCGGTCTGGGCGATGGCAACGATGTCGCGGCCTTCCAGATGCGGCGGGATGGCGACAACCTGGATCGGCTTCGGGTTTACGAAGCCGGCCTTGGCCGTGGACTGAAGCAGGGCACCAGTGATGCCGAGGTCGGCCATGGTCGGGGTAGAAGTGGTCGGTGTGGAAACAGGAGTATCGGACAAACTAATCTTTCGCGCGGTCAACATGCCGCGATGTGCCGTCGGGCGCAGCCCCGCGACAAAATACATGATGTGAACGACGTGGCGGCGGAGTCCTAAGCTCCACTCGGTTGCGCTGTCGTGTTCCCTCGAGGGGAACGCTCAACCCTCACCGGAACAGCCCGGATCAGGCAGGACGACGCAACCAGTCTCAGATCGAGAAAGCCGGTCAATGCCAGCCCATGCGCCTACGCCCCGCATATGGGCCCGTTCAGCCGCAAACGCAAGGCTTCATTGTCCGACAGGCAATGCCTTAGATGATCAGGCTGGCCAACGCGTCGTTGTCGGTGATGTTCTGGTACTGGAAGCCGGCGGCATCCATGTTCACTTCCAACCGCATGAAGTTCTCGGGCCTGATGGTCTCGATGCCGATCAGAACGGAGCCGAAATTGCGTGCCGACTTCTTCAGGTATTCGAAGCGCGCCACGTCGTCTTCCGGCCCGAGCAGATCGAGGAAGCCGCGCAAGGCGCCCGGCCGCTGCGGGAAGCGGATGACATAATACTTCTTCAAGCCTTCGAAGCGGAGCGCACGCTCCTTGACGTCCGGCAGCCGTTCAAAGTCGAAGTTGCCGCCCGACACGATGGCGACGATCACCTTTCCTTCGCGCTCTTCCGGTGCAAGATCCTTCAGCGCGTCGATCGACAGCGCGCCCGCCGGTTCCAGCACGACGCCTTCCACGTTCAGCATCTCGACGATGGTCGCGCAAACGCGGTTTTCTGGAATCAAACGAACATCATCGGGCGAAAACTTGCTGAGTTGCTCGAAGGGCGCCGCGCCGATTTCCGCCACCGCCGCACCATCGACGAAGCTGTCGACGCGCGGCAGTCTTTCGCGTTTGCCGGTGGCAAGGCTCGTGCGCAGGCTGGGCGCGCCAACCGGCTCCACGAAGGTGAAACGCGTTCCCCAGTCGAGATCGCCGAAATAGTGGGAAACGCCGGCCGCGAGACCACCACCGCCCACCGGAATGATCATGCGATCCACCGTCACGTCCTCCGGCAGCTGCGCCGCGATCTCCAGCGCAACGGTCGCCTGCCCTTCGATGATGTCGGGATGATCAAAGGGCGGCACCAGCACGGCGCCTGTTTCGGAGGCAAAAGCGATGGCCGCGCGATAGCAGTCGTCGAAGAAGTCGCCTACCAGCTTGATCTCGACATTGGAGCCGCCGAACAGCCTTGTCTTGTCGATCTTCTGCTGCGGTGTGGTCACCGGCATGAAGATCACGCCCTGCTTGTCGAAATGGCGGCATACGAATGCCAGGCCCTGCGCGTGATTACCAGCCGAAGCACAAACGAAGCTCCTGGTGTCCGGTGCCGCTTGCAGCGACCGGCGCATGAAGTTGTGCGCGCCGCGAATCTTGTAGGACCGCACCGGCGACAGGTCCTCACGCTTGAGGAAGATCCGCGCCCCGTATTTGCGCGAAAGATAGTCGTTTTCCTGCAACGGTGTTTCGGGAAAGATCTCGCGAATGGCGTGGGCAGCCTCCGCCACGCGGTCAACAAAGGCGGTAGAGGCTTCGAGCGAGGACATGACGGCAACCCGGCTGTGGACGAGGAGGCCGCTATTGCATATTCGAGGGGTTCTCGCCACTCGCCCTTTCCAGGCCGGCGCCTCCACTAGGACATGTGATTGCAAAGCCTCGCCGTCCGCGCTGCCCTCCACGTTGCCGGTATCTTCGGAATGTATCTATCCGGGGCGATGCTGCTGCCGGCAGCGGTCGATCTTTATTATGGTCACGAAGACTGGAAGGTCTTCGTTTTCTCCGCCTTCTTTACAGGCGGTCTATCCATGGGCGTGGCGCTGGCGACCCGTGCCCGCCCGCCGATCGTGTCGCCGCGCTTTGGCTTCCTGCTCGTCAATCTGCTGTGGTTCACCATGGCTGCGGCCGGCGTCGTGCCGTTCATGATGTCGTCGCTCGAGCTCAGCTTCTCGGATGCCGTGTATGAAGCCGTGTCCGGCATCACCACGACAGGCGGCACCGTCATCAACGGTTTGGACGAAGCCCCTCCCGGCATTCTCCTGTGGCGATCGCTCCTGCAATGGATGGGCGGCCTCGGCGTCATCGCGCTCGGCCTGTTTCTCCTGCCCTTCCTCAATATCGGTGGCATTACCTATTTCCGCATCGAGTCGACCGACATCGAGGACCGGCCTTTCGAGCGGCTGGCGACCTTCACCTTCACGTTGCTGGCGATCTATATCGGGCTGACGCTTGCTTGCGCCTTCGCCTATGCCGCTGGCGGAATGGGCAGCTTCGACGCGCTGAACCATGCCATGACGACGATCTCGACCGCCGGGCTTTCGACCCATGACGTGTCGTTCGGCATGTATGCCGAAAACTACACGATCCTCTGGACGGCCATCGTCTTCATGTTCATTGGCGCGCTTCCTTCGTCGATCCTCATCCTGTTTGCCGTGCGCGGGCGCACCGAGGCGCTCGGCGATCCGCAGATCCGCGTTTTCGCCGGCTATACGATCGTGTTCGCGCTCGCCGTCGCCATCTATCTGCGCGTATCAACCGGCATGCCCTTCGGCGCGGCTATCACCCACGCGACCTTCAACTTCGTGTCGATCATCACGACGACCGGCTTTGCGTCGGTGGATTATTCGCAATGGGGTCCGTTCGCCGTCGCCTGCGCCTTTATCGCCACCTTTCTCGGCGGCTGCTCGGGCTCGACAGCCGGCGGCATCAAGGCCTATCGCTTCCTGATCCTGTATGAGCTGCTGGTGAACGGCTTGAAGCGCCTGATCTATCCGAACATGGTTCTTCCCGTTCGGTACGGCGACCGGCCTGTCGAAGAGGCCATGCAGCGCGCCGTCGTGCTGTTCATCTCCGCCTTCATGATGATCTGGCTGATAACGACCATCCTGCTTGCGGCTACTGGCCTGGATCTCATGACTTCGCTGAGCGGTGCGCTCGGCTCGTTGACCAATGTCGGTCCAGGTCTCGGCGAGGCCATCGGCCCTGCCGGCAACTATTCGGGCGTGCCCGATTCTGCCAAATGGGTGCTGTGCTTCGCCATGCTGCTTGGGCGATTGGAAATTCTGGCCGTGCTGGTGATCTTTACGCCGGGCTTCTGGGGACGCTGACAATGACCATGCCGACCACCGCCTCCCTGTCACGGCTGTGTATAGTAACTTTGCTTAGCCTGACGCTTGGCGCCTGTGCTGGACGAAGCGCCTTTCCTCTGGTGCCCGTCGCCGATGCCGCATCGAACCCACAGGTGGAAGCGGATCATGACATCTTCATCGCGACCACCCGCGCCAAGTCCGATGATCCCGCCTATGTTTACAGCGGCTCCCGGGCCGAAGATGGAGTCAGCTTCGCGCGCATCGACGTCACCGTTCCGGCCGTGCATCAGGTTGGCATGATTGAGCGTTCCCGCAACAACAAGCCGGATCCGGCACGCTTCTTCACGCCCACCCAGATCGCGCTTTACAAGGAGGATGGACCCTTCCGCCGCGACCTTGATGCCGACATCAAGAAGAAGGGCGGTCGTGCCCTCGTCTTTATCCACGGCTACAATACAAGTTTCGACGAAGCGGTTTATCGCACCACGCAAATCGTTCACGACGCTAAATATCCCGGTACGCCGGTGCTCTTCACTTGGGCATCCGCCGGCCGCACGCTCGATTATGTCTATGACAGCAACAGCGCGACGGTTGCCCGCGACAGCCTGGAGCAGACCCTGCGCGTTCTGGCGGACTCCGGTGCGAGCCGCATCGACATCATTGCCCATTCCATGGGCACCTGGCTGACGATGGAAGCGCTGCGCCAGCTTGCCATTACCAATGACGGCACCCTCAACGGCAAGCTCGGCGACGTCATCCTCGCTTCGCCCGATATCGACATCGACGTTTTCCGCTCGCAGATGCGCCGCTACGGCACGCCGAAGAAGCCATTCCTGCTGCTGCTGTCGCGCGACGATAATGCCTTGCGTATCTCCGGCCTCATCGCCGGCAACCGACCCCGCGTCGGTGGCTATGATGACGATGCCGCGCTTGCCAAGCTCGGCGTCACGGTTGCCGATCTCACCGAAGTGCATTCGGCCGATCGATTGAACCACGCCAAGTTCGCCGACAATCCGCTGCTGATCCAGATGCTGGGCGAACAGCTCCGCTCCGACGGCAGCATGCGTGGCGACAATGCGGGCAACCCGGCGGGTCGGGTCGAGACCTTCGGCTCAGCCCTCGGCCAGACCGTCGCCTCCGCCGCCTCGATCGTGGTCACCACCCCGTTCGAAGTCTTCAACGTGGTGTTGGGTCAGTAGAAGCGTCGTGGTCTACGACCAATTGATAACGGGAAAGATCCTCCTTCGGACCGCTTGAACCGCTTTTCACGACCGGAACCGGTTGCGAAAAGCGGAAAAAAAGGGAACGATTACGGAAATTGTGCGGGGATTCCGGGAGGAAATCGGAAGAACCGCCCGTAAAACCGGGAGGAATTTCGTGAAAAAACTGGTGGCAGTTCTCGCCGCAGGTCTGTCTTTCGCCGCTGTTGCCAGCGTTCAAGCGCAGACCTTCCCCGATCGCAACATCACCGTCGTCGTGCCTTTCGCAGCCGGCGGACCGACCGATACGGTGACCCGCCTGGTCGCCGAAGCCATGTCGAAAGACCTTGGCCAGCAGGTTATCGTCGAGAATGTCGGTGGTGCTGGCGGCACGTTGGGCGCCGGTCGCGTGGCCGATGCGGACCCCGACGGCTATACGCTTCTGCTGCACCATATCGGCATGGCAACCAGCGCCACGCTCTATCGCAAGCTCTCTTACGACACGCTGAATGCGTTTGATTACATAGGCTTGGTGACAGAAGTTCCCATGACGCTTGTGGCTCGCAAGGACCTCGAGCCGACCGATTTGAAGAGCTTGGTTGAGTACGCCAAGACCAACAAGGACACCGTTACCGTCGCCAATGCCGGCATCGGCGCGGCCTCGCATCTCTGCGGCATGATGTTCATGAGCGCCATCGACACCTCACTCGTCACCGTCCCGTACAAGGGCACCGGCCCGGCCATGACCGATCTGCTCGGTGGCCAGGTCGACATCATGTGCGACCAGACCACCAACACAACCAAGCAGATCCAGGGCGGCACGATCAAAGCCTACGCTGTCACCACGCCCGAGCGCCTCAAGGTTCTGCCGGACGTCCCAACCGCAGCAGAAGGCGGCCTGAACAACTTCGACGTCTCCATCTGGCACGGCCTTTATGCGCCGAAGGGCACGCCGGCCGATGTGGTCGACCGCTTGTCGAAGTCCTTGCAGGTCGCCTTGGCGGACAAGAACGTTATCGATCGCTTCGCCGAGCTGGGCACCATCCCATCGCCGGCCACTGACGCCACGCCTGCGGCCTTGAAGGCCAAGTTGGAAGGCGAGATTGCCCGCTGGAAGCCGGTGATCGAGGCTGCCGGGCAGTACGCCGACTGATCCAGTCGAGGGCGGCTGAACAGGCCGCCCTTTCTCGCATCCTTTATCCGGATTGCCCATGAAATCTGTTTCCATCGATCCAGCCAACGGAGCGGCCGGCGCGCTGTTCATCGCCATCGGCGCGGTGTTCGCCTTCCAGGCTTTCGGCCTCGAGCTTGGCACCACGTTCCGCATGGGCCCCGGCTATTTTCCGCTAGTGCTGGCGCTTATCCTGATCTTCCTGGGGTGCATCGTGCTTGTTCAGGCAACGCGGGTTCAAGGCGAACCGATCGGTGCGTTTGCCTGGCGCGGCATGCTGCTTATCCTGCCAGCGCCCATCATCTTCGGCCTGACTGTGCGCGGCCTGGGCTTCGTCCCTGCCCTTTTCCTGGCCGCACTGATCGCCGCCTTCGCTTCAACCCGCATGCGTCCGCTGATGGCTGTTGTGCTTGCCGCAGCAGTCACGCTGTTCTCGACCTTGGTGTTCATCAAGGCGCTGGGTTTGCCGTTCCGCTTGTTCGGACCTTGGCTGGGATACTGACCTGATGGAACTGTTCAGCAATCTCGCGCTCGGCTTTGCCACCGCCGCTTCACCCTGGAACCTGCTGTTCTGCTTGATCGGCGTGCTTCTCGGCACCCTGGTCGGCGTTCTGCCCGGCATCGGCGCAACCGCCACGATCGCCATGCTGTTGCCGATCACCTTCCAGCTCGAACCGGTTTCATCGCTGATCATGCTGGCCGGCATTTATTACGGTGCGCAGTATGGCGGTTCGACCACCGCGATCCTGATCAACATGCCTGGCGAAAGCTCATCCGCCGTCACAGCACTCGATGGCTACCAGATGGCGCGGCGCGGAAAAGCCGGCTCTGCATTAGCAATCGCAGCGCTTGGTTCGTTCTTTGCTGGAACGGTCTCGACCTTCCTCGTCGCCCTTTTCGCACCGCCTTTGACATCGATCGCGCTGCAATTCGGTGCAGCGGAATATTTCTCGCTGATGGTTGTGGGCCTCGTTTCGTCGATCGCGCTTGCTCATGGCTCCATCGTGAAAGCGCTCGGCATGGTGGTTCTGGGGCTTCTGCTCGGTCTGGTCGGCACCGACATCTATAGCGGCACACCTCGCTTCACCTTCGGCATTCGGGAATATTCCGACGGGTTGAACTTCGTGGCGGTCGCAGTGGGCGTGTTCGGCATTGCCGAGATCCTGCGCAATCTGGAAACCGAAAAAACCCGTGAACTCCTGATGGCTAAAGTCGGCGGCTTGTTCCCGTCGCGCGAAGACCTGAAGGCCATGATCGCACCCATGCTGCGGGGCACTGCAATTGGGTCCGCGCTCGGCATCTTGCCTGGCGGTGGAGCGATCCTTGCCGCCTTCGCGTCTTATACGGTCGAAAAGCGTGTTTCGAAGACCCCGGAAGAGTTTGGACGTGGCGCGGTAGCGGGCGTGGCCGGGCCAGAATCGGCAAACAATGCCGGCGCGCAGACGTCGTTCATTCCGATGCTGACCCTCGGCATTCCGGCTAACCCGGTTATGGCGCTGATGATCGGCGCGATGATCATCCAGGGCATTGTGCCCGGACCGAACGTCGCGACCGAGCAACCCGCATTGTTTTGGGGCATCATCGCGTCCATGTGGATCGGCAATTTGATGCTGGTGATCCTGAACCTGCCGCTGATCGGGCTCTGGGTGAAGCTGCTGACTGTGCCCTACTACGTGCTGTTTCCGATCATCATGGCGTTCTGCTCGATCGGCGTTTACAGCGTCAACGGCAATGCCTACGACCTTTACGCCGTCGCCTTCTTCGGTCTGATCGGCTATGTGCTGGCCAAGCTGCGTTGCGAGCCGGCGCCACTGCTTCTGGGCTTCGTGCTTGGACCTTTGCTGGAAGAGAACCTGCGGCGCGCCATGATCATCTCGCGCGGCCATCCGTCTTCGTGACACGCCCGATCAGTGCCATCCTGCTTCTGCTAGCGCTTGCGGTTCTCGTCGTGGTGTTCCTGCCCTCCGTGCGCAAGAAGCGGGACGAAGTCTTCGTCGAGGAGGACTGAGTTTTCGGGCAAGGAAGAGGCAATGCTTCGGGTGCAGAAGATCGTGATCGAGCAGGTTTACGTCCCAACCGCCAGGCGCAAGACGCTGCATCCCGACACGGTTCGCCTGTTGGCCGAGGACATTCTTCAAAACGGCATGCAGACACCGATCCAGGTCAGGCATGACCAGAACCGTTATGTGTTGGTGGAAGGCCTGCATCGTCTGGAGGCGGCGAAATGGCTCGGAGAAACCGTCATCGACGCCTACCTTGTCCAGGCTCGGCGGCACTGACGCTCAGGTGTTGACGCCAAGTTCGGCAAGGCGCTCGACGCAGGCTTCTTCGGCGTGGTCGAGTTCTTCCAGGGTTTCCTCGAGATCACGCCGCTTCTGGCGGAGATCATCACGCTTTTCGTCGATGCGCTGGATCATCAGCTTGAGCTGCCCGCCCTCGCCGGGCGGCTCCTTGTACATCTGAACGATCTCGCGGATTTCGTTGATGGAAAAGCCAAGCCGCTTTCCGCGCAGGATCTGTTTCAAGAGGTGGCGGTCGGTCGGACGAAACAGCCGGGTCCGCCCACGTCGCACGGGGTGGATGAGCCCTTCATCTTCATAAAAGCGCAGCGTGCGCGTGGAGATGTCGAACTCCCGCGTCAATTCCGTGATCGTATAGTATTCTCGCACGTAGCGCTGGCTCACCGCTTTTCTTGAGCCGACCTTGTCACCGCATTTACGTAAGAGTCAAATGCGGTAGGCGATGCCCCAGCGGATCGTTCAAGCCAGACCAAACCACCAGGTTGCCAGACCAAGGAACGCGAAGAAGCCGACGATATCCGTCACTGCCGTAACGAACACGGATGAAGACACGGCAGGATCGGCACCCACCTTGTCCAGCAAAAGGGGAATCAGGATCCCGCCAAGGGCTGCCGCAAACATGTTGATGACCATGGCTGCGGCAATCACGCCGCCAATGTTGATATCCCCGAACCAGAAGCCGGCAACGCAGCCGATCAGCACCGCAAACAAGACGCCGTTGATCAGGCCGACGCCCATCTCACGTCGGATGATGCGGCCGGCATTGTAGATATCGAGGTCACGCGTCGCGAGCGCGCGCACGGTCACCGTCATCGTCTGCGAAGCGGCATTGCCGCCCATGCCGGCGACGATCGGCATCAGCACCGCAAGCGCCACGATCTGCTCGATCGTACCTTCGAACAGGTTGATGACCGATGCCGCCAGGAACGCGGTCACGAGGTTCACCAAGAGCCATGGAACGCGCGAGCGCGACGTGTCACGCACCGAATCGGATAGTTCTTCATCGCCGACGCCACCCATGCGCAGAAGGTCTTCCTCGGCCTCCTGCTGGATCACGTCGACGACGTCATCGATGGTCAGCACGCCAACGAGGCGTTCGTTCTCGTCCACGACGGCCGCCGACAGGAGATCGTACTGCTCGAATTCGCGGGCGGCCTCTTCCTGGTCCATCGTGGCCGGAATGGCATGGCGGGTTTCATGCATGACCTCTTCGATCCGTACGCCGCGCTTGGAACGCAGCACCTGATCGAGATCCACAGCGCCGAGCAGTTTGAAGGTCGGATCGATCACGAAAATCTGGCTGAAGCGCTCCGGCAGATTGCCGTCTTCACGCATGTAATCGATGGTCTGGCCGACGCTCCAGAACGCCGGCACGGCCACGAACTCCGTTTGCATACGGCGTCCGGCGGTTTCTTCCGGATAATCGAGCGAGCGCCGCAGACGGACGCGTTCCGTGAACGGAAGCTGGGCAAGGATCGCTTCCTGATCCTCTTCGTCCAGATCTTCCAGAATGTAGACGGCATCGTCCGAATCGAGTTCCTGGACCGCTTGGGCGATCTGCTCGTTCGGCATCGCGTCGACGATCTCGGCGCGAATATTGTCGTCGACCTCGGTCAGCGCCGTAAAGTCGAAATCGGCACCGAGCAACGTCACCAGATCGCTGCGCTGATCAGGCTGCAGAGCCTCGATCAGGTCGCCCATTTCCGATTGGTGAAGATCCTCGATCTCCCTCTTCAGAGCGGCAGCATCGCGCCGATCGAGCGCATCGCTGATCGTCTGCAGGAAGCTGGCGCGGATCGCACCACCTTCGTTATAAATGTCCGCCTCGGGAGAGGCGTTGCGTTGATCTTTGTCGACGCCGTGCAAGTCGTCCAAGAGCGCCTCCAAAAGCCGTTTGATGATAGGGGAAGCCGGCTGGACGCCCGCTTCGCGAGCCATAACTCCTTATCGTGAAGGAGGCAAAACGAAATGCGGCTCAGGCGATAAAGAACCGCCTCAGCGGGCTAAAGGCCACGGCATGACGCAAGTTGCACTTCATAGCGCTTGGCCATCGACGCCATCTCGCGTGCATAGCGCTGAACGGCCTTGTTGTCGCGCGTGGCGCCATTATCGAAGCCCGACCAGCCGAGGTAATAAGCAAGATAAAGATTATACGCGTCGTTTGGCGCAACGCCCTTCGTAGCGACGGTGCGGGCATGGTACCAGCCGACGAAATCCACGGCATCGGCAAAGCTGTTCCGGCGCGCTAGGGATCGGCCGGTTTCCAGACGATACTGCCGCCACGTCCCGTCCAGGGCTTGCGAATAGCCATAGGCGCTGGATGGGCGCGACCATGGGATCAAGCCAAGCAGCTTTGTGCGCGGTGGCCGCGCGTCGCTTTGGAAACCCGACTCGCGACGCAGGGTCGCCATCAGGATCGATACTGGAATGCCGTAAGCGCGCTCCGTACGCTTGGCCGCAGCATGCCAATCATCGAAGAAACCGTCGCGATGGTTGAACACAGCGCAGGCATTGTTGATGTTGCCCGGCGCACTGGCGCATCCCGCAATGGCCGTCATCAGCAAACAGGCATACAGAGGTTTCTTCGTCATGCGCGGAAGAAACAGCCGGATGCTTAAAGATCGCGTAAAGATGAAATTAACGGGGGATGGCGACCTGCCCCACCTCAGCGAATCCCCAAACCCCTGTATTTGGATACAGCCTTTAATGTTTGGGATCGCTCTTGGAGCGAATGGTGCGGTCGAGAAGACTCGAACTTCCACGCCTTGCGGCACAGCGACCTCAACGCTGCGCGTCTACCAATTCCGCCACGACCGCACGTGGTAGATCCGGTCGTTGACCGGCTCCGGGCATCTAGCAAATGGGTTTGGGGGGCACAAGTCCGAAACCGCGGAATAATCGCGTTCGAACACTTTTTCACAAGGATGCAGGTTGCCTAGCGAAGGTCTATATGAAGCGGGGCGATCAGCGCATGGATCGTTGCCGCTGTCCGTCGTCAAACCAAGCTCCCGGAAGCCTGCCTCAATGTCCACGCGTGATCAACTTGACACCGCCTTCCTGCCGCAGCTGGGTTCACCCGCAGTGGAATGGCGCGTCGAGCCCGGCCTGACCTCCTACCCTGATGCTCTGGCGGTCATGGAAGAGCGCGCGGCTGCGATTCGGGAGGGACGCGCTGGCGAGATGATCTGGCTTGTGGAGCACCCGCCCCTTTACACCGCCGGTACAAGCGCGGTGTCGACGGACCTTCTCCAACCCGACCGCTTTCCCGTATTCCAAGCCGGACGGGGGGGCGAATATACCTATCATGGGCCGGGTCAGCGCGTCGCTTACGTGATGCTCGACCTCAAGCGCCGTCGCGAGGATGTGCGTGCCTTTGTTGCTGCGCTGGAGGCCTGGATCATTGGGACGCTCGACCGGTTCAACATTCGCGGAGAACGCCGAGACGATCGCGTCGGTGTTTGGGTGGTGCGTCCGGATCGGCCGCCGCTGGCGGATGGCTCGCCTGCCGAAGACAAGATCGCGGCGATCGGGATACGGCTACGCCGCTGGGTGAGCTTTCACGGCGTTGCCATCAATGTCGAACCGGAACTCGGCCACTTCTCCGGCATCGTGCCCTGCGGGATCAGCGGCTATGGCGTGACCAGCCTTGTGGATCTCGGGCTGCCGGTCACGATGGCTGATCTGGATGAAGCCCTGAAGTCGGCCTTCATCGAAGTCTTCGCGAACGTCGCCTCAGATGGCGCCGATCCAGAAGGCAGCGCCCACGAGAAAGGCACTGATGGAAACAAGGGAGAACACGTCCTGGAACATCTCGGTCATGGCTTAGCTCCTTGATCTAAGTATGTACCTTTTTTGTTCCATTTTTGTTCAATTTGCAAGTGTTCTCCATCCGTTCCCCCGCTATCCTCCTGACAGGGTGAACGGTCGTACAAGCGCTTCCATCGCATCGAAGACATAAGATGCGGTGACGGGATCGAGGTTGCCGGTCGGCTCATCGGCAAGAAGTACGAGCGGCGCGTTGGCGACGGCGCGGGCGATCGCAACGCGCTGTTGCTCGCCGCCCGACAGCTCGGCCGGGCGGTGATGGGCACGCTTGCCGATCTTCATGTAGTCCAGCAGCTGCGCAGCGCGGTTCTTCGCTTCCTTGGGCGCAAGGCCCTTGATCAGCTGCGGCATGGCGATGTTCTCCAGCGCCGAGAACTCCGGCAGGAGATGGTGAAACTGATAAACGAAGCCGACATCGTTGCGGCGGATCGCCGTGCGCTGTTCATCGCTCATCTTACCGCACTGTCGCCCGGCAAGAACAACCTCGCCGGCATCCGGCCGCTCAAGCAAGCCGGCCGTATGCAAGAGAGTCGACTTCCCCGTTCCAGAGGGCGCCACGAGCGCGACCATCTCACCGCGATGGAGCACGAACTCCGCACCGTTGAGGATGGTAAGCTTCTTTTCGCCCTGTACGTAATGACGCTCGACGCGCTTGAGCGCGAGTACGACTTCAGCAGCCATTATTCGTACCTCAGGGCCTCGACCGGGTCGAGCCGAGCAGCGCGCCAAGCCGGGAACAGCGTTGCCAAGAAAGACAGAACAAGCGCCATGGCGACCACCGAAACGGTCTCACGCATGTTCATCTCAGCCGGCAGCTGCGACAGGAAGTAAAGCTCGGGGTTGAATAAGGTCGTTCCCGAAAGCCAAGAGAAGAAGGCGCGGATACGCTCCACGTTGAGGCAAACCACGACGCCGAGGATGACGCCGGCGATTGTACCGGTCACGCCGATTGCCGAGCCCGTCATCAGGAAGATGCGCATCACAGCGCCGCGGCTGGCACCCATGGTTCGCAGGATCGCGATGTCGCGGCCTTTATCCTTCACCAGCATGATCAGGCCGGAAATGATGTTAAGCGCCGCCACCAGCACGATCAGCGTCAGGATCATGAACATAACGTTGCGCTCGACTTCGAGTGCCGAGAAGAAGGTCTGGTTGCGCAGCCGCCAATCGGTCAGCACGAGCTGACGCTGTGCGGCATCCTCGATCGGCACTTTCAGTGCATCGACATTGTCGGGATTGTCGACATAGATCTCGATGGTCTGCGCCAGACCCTCGACATTGAAGTAGAGCTGCGCTTCCGACAGGGGCATGAAGATGATGGACGCATCGTATTCCGACATGCCGACCTCGAAGATGGCCTTGATCGGATAGGTCTTCTGGCGCGCTGTCACGCCGAAGGGCGTCACGTCACCTTCAGGCGAAATCAGCTGCAGCCCATCACCCAGACTGACGCCCAGGCTCTCTGCCATGCGGGTGCCGATAGCGATACCTTCCCCGGTGTCAAAACCTTCCAGCGTACCCTGCTTGATGTTGCTGGCGACAAGCTGAACCTTTGCGAGATCTTCGCCGCGAATGCCGCGCACCAGCGCGCCGGTGCCGGCACCCACCTTGCCGGAAGCCAGCACCTGGCCCTCGACCAGAGGCAGCGCGTATTTTACGCCGCCGACGCCCTCGATCCGGCGGGCGACCTCTGAATAATCATCCAGCGGGCGATCGATCGGCTGCATGATGAGGTGGCCGTTGACGCCAAGGATGCGGCTCATCAACTCCGTGCGAAAGCCATTCATCACCGCCATGACGATGATCAGCGTCGCAACGCCCAGCATGATGCCGGCAAAGGAGAAGGAAGCGATCACCGAGATGAAGGCTTCCTTGCGCCGGGCACGCAGATAGCGCCAGGCGACCATGCGCTCGAACACCGAAAAGGGTCCGGCACCAGCCGGCAAAGGGTTGGCTGCCGGCGCGGGTTGCTTGCTCAAGCCTTTGTCTCCAGGGACGCTTTCAATTCAGCAATCGTCTTCACGTCGCGTTCGCCTGTCGCACGACGCTTTACCTCAACGGTGCCTTCAGCCACGCCGCGCGGTCCAACGATGACCTGCCGGGGAATGCCGATGAGATCGGCCGTCGCGAACTTTCCGCCGGCGCGCTGATCAGTGTCGTCAACAAGCACGTCGAACCCAGCCGCTTCATGGGCAGTTTCCAGCTCGGCGCAAACGCGGTCACATTCCGAGTCGCCAGCCTTCATGTTGATGATCACGACATCAAACGGCGCAACGCCTTCGGGCCAGATGATGCCGTTCTCGTCGTGGCTGGCTTCGATGATCGCCGCGATCAGGCGCGACGGGCCGATGCCGTAGGAACCCATCGAGACGAAGTGATCCTTGCCGTCCGGTCCCTGAACCTTGGCGCCCATCGGCTCTGAATATTTCTGACCGAAGTGGAAGATGTGGCCAACCTCGATGCCGCGAGCGGCCAGCTGCTCGCCAGCGGGCACGGCATTCCAGGCCTCTTCATCATGCATTTCGTCGGTCGCGGCATATGGCGTCGTCCAGTCCTGCACGATACTTGCGATCGCCGCGTCATCCGAGAAGTCCGTGTCGGCGCCGGGGACGGCCATGCCGAGATAATCCCGATGGCAGAACACACCACTTTCGCCGGTGTCCGCCAGGATAATGAACTCGTGGCTGAGATCACCGCCGATTGGGCCAGTATCGGCCTTCATTGGAATCGCCTTCATGCCAACCCGGGAGAAGGTGCGCAGATAGGCAACGAACATCCGGTAATAGGCGGCCTTCGCGCTCTCGAAATCCATGTCGAAGGAGTAAGCGTCCTTCATCAGAAATTCGCGCGAGCGCATGACGCCGAAGCGCGGCCGCACCTCGTCGCGATACTTCCACTGAATATGGTAGAGGTTGAGCGGCAGGTCCTTGTAGGAACGGACATAGGACCGGAAGATGTCGGTGACCATTTCCTCATTGGTCGGCCCGTAAAGCATGTCGCGGTCGTGGCGATCCTTGATGCGCAGCATTTCCTTGCCGTAGGCATCGTAGCGACCGCTTTCGCGCCAAAGGTCAGCCGACTGGACCGTCGGCATCATGATTTCCAGAGCGCCGGCACGGTTCTGTTCTTCGCGGATGATGGCGCAGACCTTGTCCAGCACGCGCTTGCCGAGCGGCAGCCAGGTGAAACTGCCCTGCCCTTGCTGGCGGATCATGCCGGCGCGCAGCATCAAGCGATGCGACACGATCTCCGCCTCGCGCGGCGTTTCCTTAAGGATGGGAAGGAAGTAGCGCGACAGACGCATGGTGAAATCCGTGAAATAGGTGCGGCCGGAATCGGCACGTATGGGCTGTAACTCGGCTCGCTTCATAGCCATTTCATGGCAGCTTGGAAACCCGAGCAAGGCCCTGCGGTTCAAAGCGGAAAGCTTGAAGCCAGCTGCGCAGTTTTTGTGCAATGCAGCACAAGCTGTAGGCGTTCGTGTAAGATTCTTCGTGACAACTTTATGTCAGACAGTTAAGGTCAATCGTACAACAGCGGGAATGAAGAAAAACATTTCATTCTCCGAACGCGGTCAAGTCTTGGGAGGATGCGATCTAGGCGCGGTCACTCGCAGCCGCCGGAATACGGAAATGATCGGACGCGTATCTTGGATGCAGGGCTCAATGCCCTGCATTTTTTTTTGCCTATAATGATGTCAGAAGGTTAGCGGGCGAGGTTCTGGGGAACCATCAACGGGATATCGTCAAAGCTATAGCCCAGACCGTGCGTTAGCCAATAGAAGCCGCCGACGATGATGGATGCGACGAGCGTCGTGCCAATAATGGCCCTCAACATATGCGGCCCACGCGGCGCACTGGCTGGCGTGCCCAAAGTCACCGCATTATCGTCATCTTGGGTGCGCACGCCAAAAGGCAGTACGGCAAACAGGGTCAGCCACCACACCACGAAGTAGATTGCGACAAACGAGATCCAGCTCATCAGGATCTTTCCTTAAATCTGTTCAAGCTCGACCAGCGTGCCTTGGAAATCCTTGGGATGCAGGAACAGGACTGGCTTCCCATGAGCACCAGTCTTCGGCTCCCCGTCGCCGAGGATCCGCATACCTGACGCTTTTAGCTGATCGCGCGCTGCGATGATGTCGGCAACTTCATAGCAAACATGATGCATGCCGCCTGCGGGATTCTTTTGTAGAAATCCGGCGATCGAAGAGTTCTCACCCAAGGGTTCAAGAAGCTCGATCTTCGTATTGCCGACGTCGATGAAGACAACCGTGACGCCGTGCTCAGGGAGAGCGTGAGGCTCGGTCACCTTGGCGCCCAGCGTGTTGCGATAGACTGCCGACGCCGCGTCAAGATCCGGCACAGCTATAGCGACATGATTGAGACGTCCGAGCATCCTGTCCTCCCTTGGCGGCCCTCAGCGTGTGACGAAGACCGTCACAATCGGTTTCTTGCCCCATACTTCGTTGGCGGAAGAACGGACCGCGCGACGCACGGCTTCCGAAACCAGGTCCAAGTCCTTGCGACGCTGACGTGGGATGCTGTCGAAAGCGCCAATCGCGGCATCGAGCAGAACTTCCTCGAACTCGTCACCACGACCATTGGACTCAGGCAGACCGATCGCCACGAGATCCGGATCGCCAGCCAGTTCATAACGATCATCAAGCACGACATTCACGGCCACATGGCCGGCGAAGGAAAGCTTACGGCGATCGCGCACGCCTGTCGCGACTTCGTCGCCGATCAACCGACCGTCTTTCAGCACACGACCAATCGGAACCTGGTCGATGATCTTCGACGGACCGGGCGCCAGACGAACCATGTCACCATTGCGAACTTTCGGAACATCGGTCACGCCGCAGTCACGGGCCAATTGCGCATGGCCCATGAGGTGGGCAGCCTCGCCATGCACGGGGACCGCGATCTGCGGCTTTACCCATTCATACATCCGGCGCAACTCGCTGCGACGTGGATGCCCGGAGACGTGAACCAGCGCATCACTGTCTTCGACAATCCGCACGCCCTGCTCGATCAACAGATTCTTGGTTTCAAGGATCGGCTTTTCGTTGCCGGGAATGGTTCGCGACGAGTAGATCACGATATCACCCGGCGAGAGCGCGACGTTGCGGAACTCATCACGTGCAAGCTTGGCGAGAGCAGCCCGCGGCTCACCCTGGCTGCCGGTGCACAGGATCACAACCTTGTCGCGGGGAATGTAGCCATAGTCTTCTTCGCCAATGAAAGGCGGAAGGCCTTCGAGGTAGCCGAGGTCGGATGCAACATCGATAACGCGCTTCAAGGAGCGACCGAGCACCAGAACCTGGCGATCGGTCGCAAGCGCTGCTTCCGCAACCGACTTGATGCGGCCAACATTGGACGAGAAGGTCGTGATCGCCACGCGACCGGGCGCCTTCTCGATGACGCCGCGAATGCCCTCACCCACCGCTTCTTCAGACGGCGACTCCCCCTCACGCAGCGCATTGGTCGAATCGCAGATCAGCGCTGCGACGCCCTTCTGGCCAAGTTCGCGGAAGCGGTTCTCGTCGATCAGCGGCGGCAGGGTCGGTGCGGGATCGATCTTCCAATCGCCCGTGTGGATGACGGTGCCGACCGGAGTGGTGATCGCGAGCGATACCGGCTCGGGAATAGAGTGCGTGACGCCGATCGCCTCGATCGAGAACGGGCCAACCTCGAAGGTCGAACCGGCCTTGTAAATCTCCACCGGGACCTTCAGCGACTTGGCTTCGGCCGCGCGCTTGGCTTCCAGCAAACCGGCGCTGAACGGCGTCATCCAGACCGGCGCTTTCAAGCGCGGCCAAAGATCAAGCAGTGCACCGTAGTGATCTTCATGCGCATGCGTAATGATAATGCCGCGCAGGTCGTCAAGCCGCTCCTCGATGAAGCGTATATCGGGCAGAACGAGATCGACACCGGGCAAGTCCGGACCAGGAAAGGTCACGCCGACATCGATGACGATCCATTCGCGCGCATTCGGCGGTCCAAAGCCATAAAGCGCGAAGTTCATGCCGATTTCGCCGACGCCTCCAAGAGGCACAAAGACCAGTTCCGCGTTGTTCTCGTCAGCCAATGTCTATCCTTTATGAAGCAGACGCCGAAGCGACAGCCCCGAAATGTACGTCACCCGCCGCAATTTGCGTCAGGCTGCCGTCGTTCAGACGGATTACGAAGCGGCAATCCTCATCGATCGTTTCGAATGTGCCGCGCAGAACCGCGCCGTCAAGCCGCACAGCCACATCGCCGCCTAGGCCAGCCGCGCGATCCAGCCAGCGATCGCGGATGGCGGACAAGCCGCGTCCTTCGTCCCACAGAGCAACATTGCTCGCCCATGCACCACTTAAAGACGTGAAAAGGGCTTCAGCGGACAGATCGGAGCCCAATGCCTGCAGCGATGTTGCGGGATAAGGGAGGTCGCTCGGATGAGCGACGACATTGACGCCGATACCTACCGCGACGGCAAAGCGCCCGTTTGGCAGAAAGGTCGATTCGAGCAGGATGCCGGCCAGCTTTGCGCCATCGGCCAAGACATCGTTCGGCCACTTCAAGGCGAAGCGGCTGCCGTCCTTCGTTCCACCAGCATCAGCAGCGACTGACAGACTGGCGCCGGGTATGGCTGCTTGCAGGGCATCAGATAGCGACAGGCCGGCAACAAAGCCGAGCGTCGCGGCGCGTTTGGGATCATGGCTGCCTACGATCAGGAGCGTCGCCGCTAAATTTCCGACGGGCGTTTCCCAAGCGCGTCCGCGGCGACCACGTCCACTCTCCTGCTTTAGCGCGCAAATCCAGAGATTGCCCGCGTCACCACCCGTCGCACGCTCCAGCGCAAGGGCGTTCGTGGAACCGACCGTATGATGGCCCTCCACGCGATACCCTTGCTTCAATGCCTCCGACGCGAGTTGAAACACCATCCCTTAGAAGAAGGACTTGGCTGCGGCCTGCGCCATGTTGCCCAGCGGGCCGCCGATCAACACGTAAAGCAGCGTAAAGGCAGCTGAAACAGCGAGAACGAGACGCAACTCGCCGGCAACCGGAACGAAACTCCCGACGGGCTCATCGAACCACATGATCTTGATGAGGCGCAGGTAGTAATAAGCACCTACCACCGAAGCCAGAACGCCGATCACCGATAGAGCGTAAAGACCCGAGTTGATGGCAGCCAGGAAGACGTACCACTTGGCCCAGAAACCGGCGAGCGGCGGGATACCAGCCAAGGAGAACATCATGATGGTCAGCACCAGCGCCATCAGCGGGTGGGTCGTGGACAGGCCAGCAAGATCGTCGATGTTCTCGACGTTGCCTTCCTTGCGACGCATCGCCAGGATGACGGCGAAAGTGCCGAGCGTCATGGCGAGATAGATCGTCATGTAAAGAACGACGCCGCGGACACCCGTCTCGGAATTTGCAGCCAGACCGACAAGCGCGAAGCCCATATGGCCGATCGAGGAATAGGCCATGAGGCGCTTGATGTTGCGCTGCCCGATAGCCGCGAACGAGCCGAGCAGCATGGAGGCGATCGAGATGAAGACGATGATCTGCTGCCAGTCCGGCGCGATCGGCGCGAAGGCTTCCATGGTCACCCGCACGGTCAGCGCCATTGCGGCCATCTTCGGACCTGCTGCCATGAAGGCCGTGATCGGCGTCGGCGCGCCTTCATAAACGTCCGGTGTCCACATATGGAAAGGCACAGCAGAGATCTTGAACGCCAAGCCGGCGAGGACGAACACCAGACCGAACACCAGGCCAAGCTGACGCTCCGAACCCGTCAGAGCCGCCGCGATCTCATTGAAGCCGGTGTGGCCGGTGTAACCGTAGACCAGCGAAATGCCGTAAAGCAGCATGCCGGAGGAAAGCGCACCAAGCACGAAGTACTTGAGGCCGGCTTCCGTGGAACGCAGGCTGTCGCGGTTGAAAGCGGCCAAAACGTAGATCGCCAGGGATTGCAGCTCGAGGCCGAGATAAAGGCCAAGCATGTCGTTGGCGGTGATCATCAGCATCATGCCGAGCGTGCACAACACGATCAGCACAGGGAATTCGAACTTGTCGAAGCGCTCGTCCTTGGCAAAGCCGACAGACATGAACAGCGTCACCGCCGAACCGATCAGTGCCAGGCTCTTCATGAAGCGACCGAACGCGTCCTGAACGATGGCACCGCCGAAGGCAACGCCGTCACGCCCGAAGAACCACATCCACAGCAATGCAGCCACCAGAACGGCGACGCTAAGCCCGGTCACGAGCCTGTTGGCTCGCCGTTCTCCGCTGAATACGCCGATCATCAGAAGCAGTACCCCGCCGACGGCGAGGATCAGTTCCGGGCCAAGCAGCGAAAGGCTTGTGGAAAGAGCCGTAGTCATTGCTGCGGACGTCCTTACTTCGCGAGCGAGGCGGTATCAGCCGCGCCCGTCGCCTGAGAAATATGAGAGATCAATGCGTCCACCGAGGCGGTCGTCACGTCGAAGACCGGAGCCGGATATACGCCGAAGAAGATGGTAAGCACCACCAAAGGATAGATCACGGCCTTTTCGCGCGTCGACAGGTCCAGCATCGACTTCAGGCTTTCCTTGGTCAAAGCGCCGAAGATGATGCGACGGTAGAGCCAGAGCGCATAAGCCGCCGACAGGATGACGCCCGTTGCCGCGAAGAAGGCGACCCAGGTGTTGGAGCGGAAAGCGCCCATCATGGTCAGGAACTCACCGACGAAGCCGCTGGTGCCCGGCAGGCCGACATTGCCCATGGTGAAGATCAGGAACACGACGGCATAGTTCGGCATGTTGTGAACCAGACCGCCATAGGCCGAGATTTCACGGGTATGCAGACGATCGTAAACAACACCGACGCACAGGAACAGCGCACCGGAAACGAGGCCGTGGGACAGCATCTGGAAGATCGCGCCCTGCACGCCCTCGGCGTTCATCGCAAAGATGCCCATCGTCACGAAGCCCATATGCGCCACGGACGAATAGGCGATCAGCTTCTTCATGTCCTCCTGCATCAAAGCGACCAGCGAGGTGTAGATGATCGCTACGACCGAAAGCGTGAACACGAAGGGCGCGAAGTAGTCGGATGCGTCCGGGAACATGGGCAGGGAGAAGCGCAGGAAGCCATAGCCGCCCATCTTCAGCAGGATGCCTGCCAAGAGCACGGAACCAGCAGTCGGCGCTTCGACGTGCGCATCGGGCAACCAGGTATGAACCGGCCACATCGGCATCTTAACTGCGAAAGACGCGAAGAAGGCAATCCATAGCCAATACTGCATGCTCTCGGGGAAATCATGCGTCATCAGAGTCGGGATGTCGGTTGTGCCCGCCTGCCAGAACATGGCCATCACGGCGAGCAGCATCAGCACCGAGCCGAGCAACGTATAAAGGAAGAACTTGAAGCTCGCATAGACGCGGCGCTTGCCGCCCCAAACACCGATGATGATGAACATCGGGATCAGGCTTGCTTCGAAGAACACGTAGAACAACACGATGTCGAGTGCACAGAACACGCCGATGACCATCGTTTCCAGGATCAGAAACGCGATCATGTATTCCTTGACGCGCTTCTCGATCGAAACCCAGCTTGCGGCAATGCAGAGCGGCATGAGGAAGGTCGTCAGGATCACGAACAGCATGGAAATGCCGTCAACGCCCATGTGGTAGGAAATGCCGGAGTCCAGCCAGTCCGTCTTTTCCACCATCTGGAAGCCGGCCTGGCTGTTGTCGAAGCCGATCCAGATCAAAAGCGACAGGACGAAGGTGAACACCGTCGTCAGCAGGGCGACGTTGCGGATGTTGCGTCGTGCGCTCGCACCGTCGTCACGGATCAGGAAGATCAGGAACGCGCCAACGAGCGGGAGGAACGTGACCGTCGAAAGGATTGGCCAGTCAGTCATCAGAAGCTGTTCCCCAGCATCATCCAGGTGACCAGCGCGGCGATGCCGATCAGCATTACAAAGGCATAGTGGTAGAGGTAGCCGGTCTGCAGACGCACCACGCCGCGGGTGACATCGGTGACCCGCGCAGCGATGCCATCCGGTCCAAGACCATCAATGACGCGGCCATCACCCTGCTTCCACAGGAAGCGGCCGATCCGCATGGCGGGACGCACGAACAGGAAATCGTAGAGTTCGTCGAAGTACCACTTGTTGAGCAGGAACTGGTACAGGCCATGGTGCTGAGCAGCCAAGCGCTTCGGCGTTTCCGGCGAACGGATATAGAACTGGTAGGCCAGCAGGAAGCCGACGAGCATCGCAATGAACGGCGACAGCTTCACCCACAGCGGCACATGGTGGAAGTGCTCGAGGATCTCGTTTTCAGGCAGGGTGAACAAAGCGCCCTTCCAGAATTCATTATACTCGTGGCCAACGAAGTAGCCTTCGAACAGCACACCGGCGAGCAAGGCACCAACCGCCAGGATGAAGAGTGGCACGAGCATGACCGGCGGCGATTCATGCACATGGTGCATCACGTCAGCCGAAGCGCGTGGCTTGCCGTGGAAAGTCATGAAAATCAAACGCCAGGAATAGAAGCTGGTGAACACAGCTGCGATAACCAGCATGATAAAGGCATAGCCCGTGACCGGATTATGGGCGGCGAACGACCCTTCGATGATCGCGTCCTTCGAGAAGAAGCCGGCCGTACCTATCATCGTGGTCGGGATGCCGACGCCAGTAAGCGCGATCGTGCCGATCACCATCATCCAGTAGGTGGTCGGGATCAGCTTACGCAGGCCGCCCATTCGGCGCATGTCCTGCTCGTCCGACACGGCGTGGATCACCGAGCCCGAACCCAGGAACAACAGCGCCTTGAAGAAGGCATGCGTGAAGAGGTGGAAAACGGCGGCCCCATAGAAGCCGGTTCCGAGTGCAACAAACATGTAACCGAGCTGCGAGCAGGTCGAGTAGGCGATCACGCGCTTGATGTCGTTCTGCACGAGACCGACGGTTGCAGCAAAGATGGCCGTTGTTGCGCCGATGAAGGTCACGACGGTCAACGCAGTATGGCTGTGTTCGAACACAGGCGACATGCGCGCCAGCATGAACACGCCGGCCGTCACCATAGTTGCCGCGTGGATCAGCGCCGACACAGGTGTCGGGCCTTCCATGGCATCCGGAAGCCAAGTGTGCAGCGGCACCTGGGCAGACTTACCCATCGCTCCAAGGAAAAGGAGCAAGCAGACGATGGTCAGCGCCGAAGCAGGAGCCAGTGCGTAGCCGAGGAAATTGAGGGCGACCTGCCCTTCCGTGGCAGCGCCTTCAGCCGGGATGAAGGTCGCGGCATTGGCGAAGATCGTGTCGAAGTTGACGGAGCCGAACAGAACGAACAAGCCGAAGATGCCAAGCAGGAATCCAAAGTCACCAACGCGGTTGACGATGAACGCCTTCATGGCCGCAGCGCTGGCCGACGGCTTCTTATACCAGAAGCCGATCAGCAGGTACGATGCCAAGCCGACGCCTTCCCAGCCAAAGAACATCTGGATCAGATTGTCCGACGTTACCAGCATCAGCATGGCGAAGGTGAAGAGCGACAAATAGGCGAAGAAGCGTGGCCGATGCGGATCGTGGTGCATATAGCCGATTGAATAGATGTGCACCAAAGCGGACACCGTGTTCACCACGATCAGCATGACGGCGGTCAGCGTGTCGATGCGCAGCGCCCAGGACACGTCGATGCCGCCGGCCTGGATGAAGCGCAAAACCGGAACGGTGAAGGCTTCGGTGTGACCGAGAGCGACCGTGAAGAAGGCGATCCACGACAGAACCGCTGACACGACCAGGAAGCCGGACGTTACGAACTCGGACGCCTTTGCCCCGATCGACCGGCCAAACAGGCCGGCAATCAGAAAGCCGAGGAGCGGGAGAAAAACAATGGCCTGATACATGGCGCTGCCGTCAGCCCCTCATCGCATTAACGTCTTCAACCGCGATGGAGCCGCGATTGCGATAGAAGACCACAAGGATCGCAAGACCGATGGCCGCTTCAGCCGCCGCCACCGTCAGGACGAACAGGGCGAACACCTGCCCCACCAGATCGCCGAGCACGCTCGAAAAGGCGACGAAGTTCAGGTTGACGGCGAGCAGGATCAGCTCGACCGACATCAGGATGACGATGATGTTCTTGCGGTTCAGAAAGATGCCGAACACGCCGAGCGTGAACAGAACGGCCGAAACGGTCAGGAAGTGGGAAATGCCTACTTGCATGGTCAGATACCCTTACCCGTCTCGACCTTCTTGATCTCAATGGCGGTTGCCGGCGTGCGAGCCACCTGAGCCGCGACCGACTGACGGCGCACATTCGGCTTGTGGCGCAGCGTCAGAACGATCGCGCCGATCATGGCAACCAGCAGGATCAAGCCGGCGATTTGGAAGTAGTGGACGTAATGCGTGTAAAGGATGTCACCCAGCGCGGCCGTGTTGCTGCGTACCGCCAGATCCGGCGTCGGCATGGTCGCGTTTGCAGCGAGCTCCGGCGTGAAGGCATAACCACCCGCAACGACGATCAACTCTGCTGCCAGCACGATCCCGACCAGCGCTCCGATCGGTGCATATTGCAGAGATCCGCTCTTCAACGCTGCGAAGTCGACGTCGAGCATCATCACGACGAACAGGAAGAGCACCGCCACTGCGCCGACATAAACGACCAGCAGAATCATCGCCAGGAACTCGGCGCCCGTCAGAAGGAAGAGGCCGGCCGCGTTGAAGAAGGTGAGGATCAGGAAAAGAACCGAATGAACGGGATTCTTCGCCGCGATCACCATGAAGGCAGACGCCACGACGACGAACGCGAAAAGATAGAAAAAGGCCGCCTCTATACCGGTCAGCATGGGTATCCTCGGTTCTCGGCGCCGTGTTCTTGAAACACGACTTGCAGGCAACCTACCCCCTCGGGCGGATGCCAGCTCCTCTTAATTTGCGTTCCGCGAAAGGGAAAGAAACAATCGCGGTTTGGCTATTCCAGGCTGTGAAGACGCGACCTGCGTCTTCACTCGATATCAGCGATACGGCGCGTCGAGCTGGATGTTGCGCGCAAGTTCGCGCTCCCAGCGGTCGCCGTTGGCCAGCAGCTTGTCCTTGTCGTAGTAAAGTTCTTCGCGGGTTTCGGTCGCGAACTCAAAGTTCGGCCCTTCCACGATCGCATCCACCGGGCAGGCTTCCTGGCAGAAACCGCAATAGATGCACTTCACCATGTCGATGTCGTAGCGCACGGTGCGGCGCGTGCCATCGTTGCGGCGCGGGCCGGCCTCGATCGTGATGGCCTGAGCCGGGCAAATCGCTTCGCACAGCTTGCAGGCGATGCAGCGTTCTTCGCCGTTGGGATAACGCCGCAAAGCGTGCTCGCCACGGAAGCGCGGGCTTACCGGCCCTTTTTCGTGCGGGTAGTTAATCGTATGCTTGGGTGCAAAGAACTGCCGCATCGAAAGGCCGAACGCCTTTACGAATTCGATCAACAGCAGAGACTTTGCGGCCTGGGCCAAGGCGGACATCATCAGTCTCCAAACAAGGCAGGCGCGATGAACCAGCCCGCAACAGGAAGAACAATCAGTTGAATCAAGGCACTTACGTGCAATGCCTTGCGTGTTTCATCCAGATCGACGCGACGGCTGAGCGCAAAGCTGAACGCCGCAAAACCAAGCGCGATCACAAAGCCTACCAAAGCGCCGATCACGGGCAGCGACATCACGCCAGCCCCGTGATCTTGAGAAAGGCCGCTGTGATCACGACCATTGCGAGCGATATGGGCAGGAAGATCTTCCAACCCAGGCGCATCAGCTGGTCATAGCGGTAGCGCGGAACGAATGCCTTTACCATCGCGAACATGAAGAAGACGAAGCAGAGCTTCAGTACGAACCAGATCACACCTGGCACCCAGGTAAAGGGCGCGAAGTCGAAAGGCGGCAGCCATCCACCAAGGAAGAGGATGGTGGTGAGCGCGCACATCAAGACGATCGCGACATACTCGCCGAGGAAGAAGAGCAGGAACGGCGTCGAGGAATATTCGATCATGTGACCGGCGACGAGTTCCGACTCGGCTTCAACCAGATCGAACGGCGGGCGGTTGGTTTCAGCCAGTGCCGAAATGAAGAAGATGATGAACATCGGGAACAGCGCCAACCAGTTCCAGTCCAGGAACGTGTTGGGGAGCCCCAGCATCGTGCCGAGCCCGGTATGCTGCGACAGAACGATGTCCGTAAGGTTCAGCGAGCCGACAGTCAGCAGGACGGTGACAATCACGAAGCCGATCGAGACTTCGTAGGACACCATCTGTGCTGCCGAACGCAGCGCGCCGAGGAACGGGTACTTCGAGTTCGATGCCCAGCCGCCCATGATCACGCCGTAGACTTCGAGCGAGGTGATCGCGAAGATATAAAGAACGCCGACATTGATACTGGCGACAGCCCAGCCCTCGTTGACCGGGATTACGGCCCAGGCAGCAATAGCAAGAACGGCGGATACCATAGGGGCAAGGAGGAAGACCGCCTTGTTGGCGCCGGACGGAATAACCGGCTCCTTGAAGACGAACTTCAACAGATCGGCGAAGGCCTGCAGCGTACCCCAGGGACCAACCACGTTCGGGCCGCGGCGCAGCTGAACGGCGGCCCAGATCTTGCGGTCGGCATAAAGCAGGTAGGCGACGCCCACGAGCAGGATCACCACCAGAACCAGCGACTGGATCAGGATGAGAAGCGGCGGCCAGACATAGACCCAGAAGAAGGAAGTTTCCATCGCCATCTCTTATTCCGCTGCCTGCTGGAAGCCGCTCTGCGCAAGCGAAGAGCATTCGGCCATGACAGCAGAGGCACGGGCAATCGGGTTGGTGAGGTAGAAGTCCTTCACCGGAGAAACGAAAGCGCCACGATCAAACGAGCCACCCAGGTCGGCCAAGGCCGAGAGACCTGCCGGATCAGCTGGTACGATCTCATCGACTTCCGCAAAGTGCGGGAACTCGGCAACGAGCTTGGCGCGGAGCTGAGCCAGAGAGTCAAACGGCAGCTTCTTGCCGAGTACGTCGGACAGAGCGCGCAGGATGGCCCAGTCCTCCTTGGCTTCGCCCGGCGCAAAGCCAGCGCGATTAGCCAACTGAACGCGGCCTTCGGTGTTCACGAACAGACCGGACTTTTCCGTATAGGTCGCGCCAGGAAGAATGACGTCCGCGCGGTGGGCGCCGGCATCGCCATGGCTGCCGATATAGACGGTAAAGGTGTCCGCACCGATCTGGTTCATGTCGAACTCATCGGCACCCAGCAGGAAGAGCACGTCGAGCGCACCCATCATCTGGGCAACCGACTTGCCGTTCGAGCCCGGCACGAAGCCGATATCGAGACCGCCGACGCGCCCTGCCGCCGTATGAAGCACCGCAAAGCCGTTCCAGCCTTCAGCAACGGCGCCGACCGACTGGGCGAGCTTTGCTGCAGCCGAGAGAACAGCCGAACCATCGGCACGCGCCAAAGCGCCCTGCCCTACGATGACCAGCGGACGCTCGGCCTTGTTCAGGACATCGAGGAAGTCGAGCTTGCCATCCGACAGCTGGGTCAGCGTGTCCGTGCCGGCACCGAGCATCTCGTAGTCGTAACGCAGATCGCCCATGTCGCCGATCACGCCGATCGGCATACCCTTCTGACGCCAGGCCTTGCGAATGCGCGCATTCAGCACCGATGCTTCAAAGCGCGGGTTGGCGCCGATGATCAGAACCGCGTCGGCCTGTTCAATGCCATCGATGGTCGGGTTGAAGATGTAGCTTGCGCGACCATGCGCCGGATCGAGCGTAGAACCATCCTGGCGGCAGTCGATGTTGGTTGAGCCGAGCGAGCCCATCAGGCTCTTCAGCGCGTACATCTCTTCAACCGTGGCAAGATCGCCGGCGATCGCGCCGATGCGGTCACCTGCCTGGCCGGCCACAGCCGTCTTCACGGCTGCAAAGGCTTCGGCCCAGTTGGCTGGCTGCAAGCGGCCGTTGCGGCGGATGTAGGGACGATCGAGGCGCTGCGTGCGCAGGCCATCCCACACGAAGCGAGTCTTGTCGGAGATCCACTCCTCATTCACTTCGTCATTCACGCGCGGCATGATGCGCATGACTTCGCGGCCTCGCGTATCGACACGGATGGCCGAACCGACGGCATCCATCACGTCGATCGACTCAGTCTTCGACAGTTCCCACGGACGCGCCTGGAAGGCGTAGGGGCGCGAGGTCAGTGCGCCGACCGGGCAGAGATCGATGACATTGCCCTGCAATTCGGACGTCATCGCCTGTTCAAGGTAGGTCGTGATCTCGGCATCTTCGCCGCGGCCAATCAGGCCGAGTTCGGAGATGCCGGCAACTTCAGTGGTGAAGCGGACGCAACGCGTGCAGTGGATGCAGCGCGTCATGATCGTCTTCACGAGCGGGCCGATATATTTGTCTTCAACCGCGCGCTTGTTCTCGCCATAACGCGAAGCATCGACGCCGAAGGCCATGGCCTGGTCCTGCAGATCGCACTCGCCGCCCTGATCGCAGATCGGGCAATCCAGCGGGTGGTTGATCAGCAGGAATTCCATCACGCCTTCGCGGGCCTTCTTGACCATCGGCGTGTTGGTAAACATTTCCGGCACTTCGCCGTTCGGACCCGGGCGCAGATCCTTGACGCCCATGGCGCAAGAGGCCTGCGGCTTGGGCGGTCCGCCCTTCACCTCGACCAGGCACATGCGGCAGTTTCCAGCGATCGACAACCGCTCATGGAAACAGAAACGCGGCACCTCGGCACCCGCCTCCTCCGCTGCCTGAAGCAGCGTGTAGTGGTCGGGTACCTCTATTTCTTTCCCGTCGACCTTGAGCTTCGCCATGATCTGCCAATTCCCTTGGATCGTGGACGAGGTGCCCGCCGATCCATCCTACCTAGTTACCTGCCGCAAGCCGCGAGGCTTGTGCGATCCAGTTGTCCCGACCAATACGGTCCTCAATGCCGAGGCTCTGTTCCAAGCCGGCAACGTCATCATCGTTCAACGCGGCGACTTGCGCATAAGTCGCAATGCCGCGCTTGTTCAGCACCTGCTCCAGCTTCGGACCGATGCCGCTGATCTTCTTGAGATCATCCGAGATCTTCGGTTCCGCCGCACCATTTTGGTGGGATGCAGGCTCAGCAGCGGCATTTGATTCAGCATCCTGAGCCGGCTTCTGCGCCTGTTCCATCAGCCGTGCAACCGAGCCCATCCATAGGCCCATCGCCTGCGTCATCATGCTCATGCCGAGCATCGAAGCAGCCGTCATGCTTGCAGCCGACTTCGCGGCGAGGTCTAGGACCTCTCCGGAAGACTGGCCGAACATGGCGCCTTGCTTCGTCATCTTGCCCCTTACTCCGCAGCAACCAGCACTGGCTGGACGCGATGCGCGTTGTAGGAGAACTCGTCGATCCGGCGTTCGATTTCCGGCCGGAAGTTGCGGATCAAGCCCTGGATCGGCCAAGCAGCAGCGTCGCCGAGCGCGCAGATCGTATGGCCTTCCACCTGCTTGGTCACGTCGAGCAGCATGTCGATCTCGCGCTTCTGCGCTTCGCCACGCACCAAGCGTTCCATAACGCGCCACATCCAGCCGGTGCCCTCGCGGCATGGCGTGCACTGGCCACAGCTCTCATGCTTGAAGAAGTAGGACAAGCGCGCGATCGCCTTAACGATATCGGTCGACTTGTCCATGACGATCACGGCTGCCGTGCCGAAGGAAGACTTGCGTTCGCGCAGACCGTCGAAGTCCATCGGGCAATCGATGATGTCTTCCGCCTTCACGACCGGGCAGGAAGCGCCGCCGGGAATGACCGCCAGCAAATTGTCCCAACCGCCGCGAATGCCGCCGCCGTGCTTCTCCACAAGCTCGCGGAAAGAAATGCCCATTTCCTCTTCGACCGTACAGGGCGTGTTGACGTGCCCAACCAGCATGAACAGCTTCGTGCCGACATTGTTCGGCCGACCGATAGACGAAAACCAGCCGGCGCCGCGGCGCAGGATGGTCGGCGCAACGGCAATCGATTCGACATTGTTGACGGTCGTTGGGCAGCCATACAGGCCCATATTCGCCGGGAATGGCGGCTTTAGGCGCGGCTGGCCCTTCTTGCCTTCCAGGCTCTCGAGCAAGGCCGTTTCCTCGCCGCAGATGTAAGCACCTGCACCGTGGTGAACGTAGATCTCGAAATCGTAGCCGTTCTTGTTGTTCTTGCCGATGAAGCCCATCTCATAGGCTTCATTGATCGCGCGCTGCAGCGCTTCGCGCTCGCGGATGAACTCGCCGCGCACATAGATGTAAGCGGCCGTTGCGCCCATCGCAAAGCCGGCAATCAGGCAACCTTCCACGAGGGTATGCGGATCATGGCGCAGGATCTCACGATCCTTGCAGGTTCCTGGCTCAGACTCGTCGGCATTGACCACGAGGTAGGATGGACGGCCTTCCGTGTTCTTGGGCATGAAGGACCACTTCAAACCCGTCGGGAAGCCGGCGCCGCCGCGACCGCGCAGGCCGGATGCCTTCATTTCGTTGATGATCCAGTCGCGACCCTTCGCGATGATCTCGTCCGTTCCGTCCCACAATCCACGCGCCATTGCGCCCTGGATGGACTGGTCGAAACGGCCATAGATATTGGTGAAGATGCGGTCTTTATCTGCGAGCATCAGCTTGCCTCACCGTCTTTGCTGCCCGGCTTGCCTGCAGCGTCAGCATCCGGATTACCGGCCTGATCCTTACCGGCACTCGTTGCACTTGCGTCGGAAGCAGCTTCACCCTTGGCGTCAGCGCCAACCGGCTCGCCCTTGTGCAGTTCGGGAGCCTTGAGCCCCTGGTCGCCTTCCTTGTCAGCGCCGCTCTGGCGTTGCTTTGCTTCCCCTTCAACCGAAGGCTCAGCCTTGTTTGCTTCAGCAACGTTGCCGGCTGGCGCCTCGACGCTCTCTGCGCTTTCGGCAGCAGGGCTCGCCTTTTCAGGCGATGGCGACTTGATAGCCGGGTTGGTTTCAGGAGCGTCCGTCTTCGGACGCGCGGCCTGCGAGGGAGGCGTCGCCGTTTCGCCGGTCGCCGTTGCAGCGTCCGCCGACCAGGCCTGCTTGCGCTTTTCACGCCACTCGCGGGCATTGTCCTGGATCGCCTGCTCGTCGGTCAACGAGGTGAAGCCGGAAGCCGGTGCGGAATAGAAGCGATCCGTCTGCGGACCGGGTTGCGGCGGATTGCCGGCCTCGAACTCGTCGATGATCTCAGCGAGACGCTCTGGCGTCAGGTCTTCATAAGTGTCCTTGAACACCATGACCATGGGCGCGTTTACGCAAGCACCGAGGCACTCAACCTCTTCCCAGGAAAGCGTGCCGCTTTCATTGGTGTGGAACTGGTCGTGGTGGATCTTGGAGCGGCAGACATCCATCAGTTCGCCTGCGCCGCGCACCATGCAAGGTGTCGTTCCGCAAACCTGAACGTGGGCTTTCGTGCCAACCGGCTTCAGCTGATATTGCGTGTAGAAGGTCGCCACTTCGAGAACGCGAATATAGGGCATACCCAGCATATCGGCGATCGTCTCGATGGCGGCTTTCGAAACCCAGCCTTCCTGTTCCTGCGCGCGCATGAGCAGCGGGATCACGGCCGACTGCTGCCGGCCCTCCGGGTATTTTGCAATAGCGAGGTCAGCCCAAGCAGCGTTTTCTGCGTTGAAGGCGAAGCTGGCTGGTTGAACGGTGGGCTCTGCAAGGCGACGAACGGACATTTTAGCGGTCGACCTCACCAAACACGATATCGAGCGAACCCAGTACGGCGCTCACGTCGGCCAGAAGATGGCCCCTGCACATGAAATCCATTGCCGAAAGATGCGCAAAACCCGGTGCGCGCAATTTGCAGCGATACGGCTTGTTGGTGCCATCCGACACGAGGTACACGCCGAACTCGCCCTTCGGCGCTTCAACGGCTGCATAGACCTCGCCCGCAGGCACCTTGTAGCCCTCGGTATAAAGCTTGAAGTGATGGATCAGCGCTTCCATCGAGCGCTTCATCGCAGCACGCTTAGGCGGCACGACCTTGCCATCGATGTTCGATACCGGCCCGACCCTCTCGGCTCCGAGAAGACGATCGATGCACTGACGCATGATGCGCGCCGACTGGCGCATCTCTTCCATGCGGATAAGATAACGGTCGAAGTTGTCGCCGTTCTTGCCGATCGGAATGTCGAATTCCATCTCGGAATAGCACTCGTAGGGCTGCGACTTGCGCAGATCCCAGGCTGCACCCGAGCCGCGCACCATCACACCCGAGAAGCCGCGTTCCCAAGCCTCGTCGAGGCTCACGATGCCGATGTCGACATTGCGTTGCTTGAAGATGCGGTTGCCCGTCATCAGGCTATCGAGATCGTCCAGCGTCTTGAGGAAAGGATCGAGCCACTTGCCCATATCCTCGATGATCTGATCGGGAATGTCCTGATGCACGCCGCCAGGACGGAAATAGGCTGCGTGCATACGCGAGCCAGAAATCCGCTCGTAGAAGGTGTTCATCTTCTCGCGCTCGACGAAGCCCCACAGCGGCGGGGTCAAGGCGCCAATATCGAGTGCCTGCGTCGTAACGTTGAGGATGTGCGACATGCAGCGGCTGAGTTCGCAGCAAAGCACGCGGATCAGCTGACCCCGCTTCGGAACCTCGATGCCCAGCAGCCGCTCAACGGCCAACGCAAAAGCGTGCTCCTGGCTCATCGGCGCGCAGTAATCGAGGCGGTCGAAGTAAGGGACGGCCTGCAGATAGGTCTTCGCCTCGATCAGCTTTTCGGTACCGCGATGCAGCAGGCCGATATGCGGATCGACGCGATCCACCACTTCGCCATCGAGCTCCAGCACAAGGCGCAAAACGCCGTGGGCCGCCGGATGCTGCGGGCCGAAGTTGATGTTGAAATTGCGGACGGATGTTTCGGGCATTTTAGCGCCTTAGTTCGCCTTCGACTTTTCGTCGCCGGGCAGCACGTAATCAGTACCTTCCCACGGAGACAGGAAGTCGAAGTTGCGGAATTCCTGCTTCAGATCGACGGGCTCATAAACCACCCGCTTGACCTCGTCGTCGTAGCGCACTTCGACGAAGCCGGTCAGCGGAAAGTCCTTGCGCAGCGGGTGCCCCTCGAAACCGTAATCGGTCAGAATGCGGCGCAGATCCGGGTGACCGGAGAAGAGGATGCCGTAAAGGTCGTAGGTCTCGCGCTCATACCAGTCCGCGCCCGGGAAAACGCTGATGATGGACGGAACCGGCGTATCCTCGTCGGTCAGAACCTTGACGCGAATGCGTTGGTTCTGGCGAGGCGACAGGAAGTGGTAGACGACATCGAAGCGTTGCGGACGCGCCGGATAATCGGCTCCGCAGACATCGAGGATCGAAATGAACTGGCACTGGGCGTCGCGCTTCAGGAAGGTCACGACTTCCACGATGGCCGAAGCCGGCACCGTGATCGTCAGTTCGCCATAAACGACGACGGCATTTTCCAGCCGGTTGCCGAGCTTTTCGCCGAGATAGGCAGCAAGATCGTTGAGAGCTTCGCTCATGGCCTCACCGCTCGATCGTGCCGGTACGGCGGATCTTCTTCTGGAGAAGAAGGATGCCGTAGAGAAGCGCTTCCGCGGTAGGCGGGCAGCCGGGCACATAGATATCCACCGGCACGATGCGATCGCAACCACGCACAACGGAATAGGAATAGTGATAATAGCCACCGCCGTTGGCGCAGGAGCCCATCGAGATGACGTAGCGCGGCTCCGGCATCTGGTCGTAGACCTTGCGCAAAGCGGGCGCCATCTTGTTGGTCAGCGTACCGGACACGATCATGATGTCCGATTGGCGCGGTGATGCGCGCGGTGCAACGCCGAAGCGCTCGCTGTCATAGCGCGGCATGGAGGTGTGGATCATCTCCACGGCACAGCAGGCCAGACCGAAGGTCATGAACATCAGCGAGCCCGAACGGGCCCAGGTGATCAGCGCCTCGGACGAGGTGAGGATGAAGCCCTTGTCGGCGAGTTCGTCGTTGATCTCGCCGAAAAACGGATCATTCGCACCAACCGGCTTGCCGGTGTTAGGATCGATGATGCCGCGCGGCTGTGGTGCTACGAGCGTTCCCTGAGGGGTCACGGAGATCGGGCTCAATCCCATTCGAGCGCTCCCTTCTTCCATTCATAGATGAAGCCGAGCGTCAGCACGCCGAGGAACACCATCATCGACCAGAAGCCGAACATGCCGATCTGGCCAAAGGACACTGCCCAAGGGAAGAGGAACGCGACTTCGAGATCGAAGATGATGAAGAGGATCGCCACCAGATAGAAGCGGACGTCGAACTTCATGCGTGCATCGTCGAACGCATTGAAGCCGCACTCGTAAGCCGACAATTTCTCGGGATCGGGATTGCGGTAAGCAACCAGAAAGGGAGCGACCGTGAGCGCGACGCCAACCAATATGGAGACGCCGAGGAAAATCACGACCGGCAGATAGGAACTCAGTAGGGTGTCCATATACAGACCTTGGCTAGCCCAACGCTTCTTATCTATGGCGCAGCAGCTTCAAGACAAAGCGGATGCGACACAATGGGATAAGCGGCGGCATTGCTGCAACGCGGCGTGACTATCCCTTCCGCAGCCTGCTTGCAAGCCAATTAGGCGCGACGTGGCGTCAATGTGGCAAGGAAGCTGCCATAACCTATGTCAATGTTAATCATAAGCTTTTCAAAGGATCGCGGCGCATGCCAGCCACACGGCTGCCAGGATGCTCGAAAGATTTCCCCAAATTCCACCAACCTGCCCTGCGACACGCCAAACACACAGGAAGATGAAGAGGTTATAAGGAAGGGGCAGGAGAAACACCGCGAAGCCGATCCAGGCTGACGCGCCTGAACCCAGCACGATCAAGGACGCGATGGTGGTAAGCACGTTCAGCAGCGTACCGAGAATCAGCATGTCGCGGATGATGAGCACGCGCAGAGGAATTGCGCCCTCCCATCGTTGCAAGACATGGCGCTTCAAACGACGCATCGACTCGGAGCTCTCGGCATGACGCTTCTGCCGTTAACGGCGAATCGTCGAGCTGTCGCCTTTAATCCTCGTCAGAGGCAGACGGCGTGAAACGGTTAGGGCAGCGAAAGAACACCATTTTCTTCGAAGCCTGCCGGGATTAGGTTGGTTTCGCTGGCGAGGCTAATCCGCATAGCCAAGATTGCGCTGATGTCATCATGTCAAGGATGTGCCCATGCCGCCCCTTTTCCTCAATCGCCGCTCCTTTCTTGCTGGTACATCCTTTCTCTTGGCCTCGACTGCAATGCCGGCCATCAGCTTTGCCCAGGAAGCGCAAAATGGCGGCCGGCTGATCGTTGCCGCAGATTCTGAGCCGCGCAATCTGAACCCGGCGATCGTAGCCTCAAACGGCGTCTTCTTCATTGCTTCCAAGGTGATAGAGCCTTTGGTGGAGGCGTCATTCGAAGGCAAGGACGGGCTTGCTCCGCGTTTGGCAACGTCTTGGGAAGGGTCGGATGATGGGTTGAGCGTGACGTTCAAGCTGCGCGAGGGCGTGAAGTGGCATGATGGATTCCCCTTCACCTCGGCGGACGTCGCCTTCTCCGCCCTGCAGGTCTGGAAGCCGCTGCAGAACCTCGGCCGCACGATCTTCAAGGACCTAGACTCGGTGGAGACACCGGACGCGACGACCGCAATCCTTAAGTTCGCCAAGCCGACACCGTTCCAGCTCATCCGCAATGCGCTGCCGGTGGTTTCCAGCGTGGTACCCAAGCACATCTATGAGACCGGCGACATCGCAAACAATCCGGCCAACGTGCAGCTGATTGGCACCGGCCCGTTCAAATTCGCGGAGTACAAGCCGGGCGAGTATTACCGGCTGGCTCGGAACGACGATTATTGGGGCGAGAACGCGCCGCATCTCGACGAGATCATCTATCGCGTTCTGCCCGATCGTGGCGCGGCGGCGAGTGCTCTGGAAGCTGAAGAGATCCAGTTGGCTGCCTTCTCGATGGTGCCGCTCGCCGATCTCGACCGCATCAGCAAGGTCGAAGGCATCGAGGTGATCTCCAAGGGCTATGAAGCGTTGACCTATCAGTTGGTGGTGGAAATCAACCATCGCCGCAAAGAGCTTGCCGATGTGAAGGTGCGTCAGGCGATCGCGCATGCCATCGATCGCGACTTCGTGGTGAAAACGATCTTCCTCGGCTATGCGGAAGCCGCTACCGGACCCGTGCCTAAGAACGATCCTCAGTTCTACACGGCTGATGTTCCGACTTACGCGTTCGATGTCGCCAGAGCCAATGCCCTGCTGGATGAAGCCGGTTACGCTAAGGGCACTGATGGTACGCGGTTCAGCCTAAAGCTGCTGCCGGCGCCTTACTTCAACGAGACACGTCAGTTTGGCGACTACCTGCGTCAGGCGCTCGCTGCAGTCGGCATCAAAGCCGAGCTCGTCAACAACGATGCCGCTACGCATCAGAAGGCGGTTTACACCGACCATGCCTTCGATCTGGCGATTGCACCGCCCGTATTCCGTGGTGATCCGGCAATTTCGACAACCATCCTGGTGCAAAGCGGCATTCCGGACGGCGTGCCTTTCTCCAACCAGGGCGGCTACAAGAATGCCGAGCTTGATGCGCTGGTCGACAAGGCGGCGAGCGAGTTGAATGAGACGAAGCGCACCGCGCTGTACAACGACTTCCAGAAGCTTGTTGCGACGGACCTGCCGCTCATTAACGTCGCGGAATGGGGCTTCATCACGGTGTCGCGTTCCACCGTCAAGAACGTGTCCAACAATCCCCGTTGGGCCGTGTCGAACTGGGCCGATACCTGGGTCGAAGCTTGACATCGATTTGCTCTGTTCGGGATAGCGCCCGTTGAACGCTTTGGACGCGACATGAAAAGGGCTCTGCGCCTGATCCGCAGGCGGCTGATCGCCAGCATACCAGTACTGGCGATCGTTGTTCTCGGCACTTTCTTCCTGCTTGAAGCCGCACCGGGCGATGCAGTGGATGCTTATGCAACGTCCCTTGGCGGCGATGCCGGGCTCAGCGCTGACTTGCGCGCGCAGTGGGGTCTCGACCAATCGATCTGGGCGCGGCTCGGCGCTTATCTCTATGCCCTCGCCCATCTCGACCTTGGCCGCTCCGTGATCTTCTCCCGTCCCAACCTTGAAGTGATCATCGAGCGCCTGCCAAATACGCTGCTGCTGATGGGTTCTGCCACCGCCCTCTCCTTCGGGCTGGGCTCGCTGCTGGGCATCTGGGCCGGAGCGAAACCGGGCAGTCCCAGCGATCGTGTGCTGTCGATCGGTTCCCTTGCCCTTTATGCCGTGCCGGGGTTCTGGCTTGGCCTCGTGCTAATCGTGATCTTCTCGGTGCAGCTGCGCTGGCTGCCGCTCAGCGGGATCGAGACGATCGCCTCCAGCAAACAGGGTCTCGCCCGTGCCGGCGACATCGCCGTTCACCTGATTCTGCCGGTCGGCGCGCTGGGCCTG
>NZ_DAMBUH010000017.1:0-16683 GCF_032053605.1 Tianweitania sp. | reverse complement strand
TGATCTATCTCGCTTTGTACCTGCGCATGATGCGGGCCGGCATGACTGAAGTCTGGCGAACCGACTATGTACTTGCCGCGCGCGCTCGGGGCATTCCGCGCCGACGTATCGTCTTGCGCCATGTAGCACGAAACGCCCTGACGCCTTTGGTGACCATGCTCGGCGTGCAGTCTGCGGCGATGCTTGGCGGTAGCGTCGTGATCGAGAGCGTGTTTTCCATTCCCGGCCTCGGGCGTCTGGCGCAGGAAGCGGTCGCGGGACGCGATACGCCGCTGCTTCTCGGCATCATCCTGATCAGCGCCGTGGTCGTGATCCTCATCAATCTCGTCGTCGATCTTGCCTACGCCCTGCTCGATCCGCGGGTTGGTGCAAGCGAGGCGCAGTCATGACGCTGCTCCGCACGCCCACAGCCCTGCTCGGCATTGCAATCCTAGCTGTGCTGGCGCTCGTCGCCCTCTTGGCACCGCTACTCTTTCCTGCAGACCCTCTCTCAATTGCCGGACCTGCCTTGTTGCGACCCTTCCAGGACGCCAGCCTGCCGCTTGGAACAGACCGGCTTGGTCGTGATGTTCTGGCTGAACTCGTGCACGGGGCACGGACATCGCTGCTTGTTGGCCTCGCCGCTGCCGCGACCTCGATCGTAATTGGGTCCGTGGTCGGCACACTCGCCGGCTTCCTGGGCGGCATCCTCGATGAAGTCCTGATGCGCGTCGCCGACGCCTTCCAGACCGTACCCGGCTTTCTGCTGGCGCTTGCCTTCGTCAGCGTCGTGGGACCGTCGCTGCCAGTCGTCGTGTTCGCGATTGCACTTGGCGCATGGACCGGACCAGCGCGCGTGGCGCGCGCGGAAGTGCTTTCCATCCGCGAGCGCGATTATGTTGCCGGTGCGCGCGCTATCGGGATGCACCCCCTCAAGATCGCTTTCCGCGAGGTGTTGCCCAATGCACTTCCCGCCGTTCTGGCCCTGTCCTCGGTCATCGTCGCCGCTGCGGTTCTCACCGAGGCTGCCCTGTCCTTCCTCGGCCTGGGCGATCCAAATCGCATCACCTGGGGCGGCATGATTGCGGAAGGCCGGACGGTCCTGCGATCCGCACCTTACCTGTCGATTATCCCCGGCATCGCACTCGTGCTCACCGTGCTCGGCGTTTATCTGGCTGGTGAAGGCGTCGTTGAAGCCAGTGCGGCACGGAAGGTGCGCGCATGACCGTTCTTGCTCACCTCCAGGGTTTCGGCGTCGGCTATTCGCGCAAGCGCCAGGCAACGCCCGCTTTGGCCGACATCGACCTTGATCTTTTTGCTGGAGAGAAGCTCGCCATCATTGGGGAAAGCGGGTCCGGCAAGAGCACCATCGCCCTGGCTCTTGCTGGCCTTCTGGCACCTGAGGCGCGGGTGCAAGGCACGATCGAATGGCCGGGTTATTCCGATCGTCCGAGACCCGGCCGCGACATCGGCTTCGTCTTCCAAGACCCTGGCGGCAGCCTCAATCCCGTTGTGACCGTTGGCAGCACAATCGTGGAAGTGGCTCAGGTTAATCTGGGTTTAGACCGAGGTGCCGCGATCCAAGCAGCGCATGAGCTCATTGCACGCGTGCGCCTGCCCGATCCCGAACGCATTGCGCGCTCTTACCCGCATCAGCTATCCGGCGGACAACGCCAGCGCGTGGCGATCGCAGCAGCCATTGCAGGCCGTCCTTCGCTTCTGATTGCCGACGAAGCGACCAGCGCGCTCGACACGATCGTTCAAGCGGAGATCGTTGCGCTGATCCGCTCGCTTGTGGACACTGACGGCATGACGCTCATCTTCATCAGCCACGACATCGCCCTTGCGGCATCCTTGGCCGATCGCATTGCCGTCTTCCGTTCAGGGCGGCTTGTCGAAGTCGGCGAAACCCAAACGATCATCCAGCAACCCACAGACGCCTATACGAAGCAGCTGCTCGAAGCGCATCTGGCGGTGGAGGCCTGATGCCGCTGCTTGAAGTGTCCGGCCTTTCGAAACGCTATCGTCGCGGCGACGCGTTCGTTTCGGCGGCCGACGATGTCACCTTCTCCATCGAACCTGCTGAAACCTTTGCGATGGTGGGACCATCCGGCAGCGGCAAGTCGACGATTGCGCGTTTGGTGTCACGCCTGATCGAGCCGGATGCCGGCACGATCCTGTTTGAGGGAACAGACCTGCGCGCCCTTAAACCATCTGCCTTGCGCGCGATGCGAGGCCGGCTGCAAATCGTGTTTCAGGATCCGCTTGCCGCCTTCAACCCGCACGCCACGGTCGGGCGCGTGATCGAGGATCCGCTGAAGATCCACACACGCTTCAGCCGCGGCGAACGACGCTCCCGCGTCGCAAGCCTGCTGGAGCGGGTGCGCCTCGATCCCGCCCTCGCCTCCCGGCCGATCCACGAAATCTCGGGCGGGCAGCGGCAAAGGGTGGCGATCGCCCGGGCGCTCGCAAGTTCTCCAACTCTGATCGTCCTGGATGAAGCCGTTTCCGCACTCGACGTTTCCGTGCGCGCCGAGATCCTGCAGCTGCTGAAGCGCATCCAGCGCGAAACGCGTGTCGCCTACCTCTTCATCACGCACGACCTCGGCGTCGTTCGTGCCATGGCGGATCGCGTCGCAGTTCTAGACGGCGGTCGTATCGTGGAAATCGGCCTCGCCTCAGAGGTCGTCAGCAACCCGCAATCCGAAATCGGAAAGGCGCTCGTCGCAGCGGCGCCGCGCCTGCCGCGCAGCTGAGCCGTCGAGAAGAAAGAAAAACAGGTGCAGCACAGACGGGATAGAGGCTCGTCTACCAATACGTTGATGTCAGAACGGGAAATCGGAAAAATCGTCCTGTTCCCCAGTACCGTCGTGTCCGATTGACATGCGCTGCACCTGCAAAGCCATAATGCGCAAACACTGCAGCAGTTCCCACTCGTCAAACGCCACTGGCCGCGAGAGAGCATCGGGTTGCCGCTCTAGCGAAACATGCTAGATCAAAACCTCTGTTTCATGTGTTTGGTTAAGGAGGCAGCGCGATGACGTTTCCAGACCGCTTACGCGCCGGCTACGACTCCTTCTTGCAAGGGCGCTTCGTCGGCGAGCAATCCCGCTACCAGTCGCTGGCTGAAGCCGGACAGAAGCCGGAAATCCTGATGTTCGGTTGCATCGATTCGCGCGTGTCGCCAGAGGTCATCTTCGACGCCGCCCCCGGCGAAATGCTGGTTGTGCGCAACGTCGCCAATATCGTGCCGCCCTATGAGCCGGACCGCGAGTTCCAGCATGGCACCAGTGCCGCGCTTGAGTTCGGCGTGCAGGCACTACGGGTCAAGCATATCGTCGTGCTTGGCCATGCCAGCTGCGGCGGCATTCGGGCCTTTGCCGACGAGCAGGAACCGTTGTCACCCGGTGACTTCATTGGACGCTGGATGTCTCAGATCCAGCCGGCCGCTGAAAGCCTCGAGCCACGCGACCATTCCGACCCCGACTATCTGCGGCGTCTTGAACTCGCGGCGGTTGAACTCAGCCTGCGTAACCTGATGACCTTTCCTTGCGTGCGCATCCTTGTTGAACGCGGCAAATTGCAGATCCACGGTGCCTATTTCGCCGTCGCAACTGGCCGTCTCCTGATCCGCGACTCGGAAACAGGCGAGTTCAAGCCAGCCGCGGAAGGCGGTGCCCTGAACAGCCTCAACGCAGCAGAATAGCCGTCCCAGGGCTGGATGGCTGCTGCGGCGCGCAAGACGCCCGGCTTCAGCTAAGTCCGTAGCGCTGAGGCGCCATCCGGCCAAGCCACAAGCGGCCGCCCACTCGTCAGATCAGACACAAGGTCAGAGACGAGCCCGGCTGCGCCCTTCTCGACCGATATCGCCATCTGAGCACCGTCTTCTGTGAAGGCTTGGTTCAGCGCTTGCACCTGCGGGAGCGCGCTCAATCTCGCATGAAGAAGCGGCGCATCACTGAACGTGCAGGCGAAGGTCCCAATTACAGTCTCGATGAACGGCGCTGTTTCCGCCTCGCGCAAACAGATGGCGGCTGTCCCGCCGTAAGCGCGCATCAGACCGCCGCTTCCAAGAAGAATGCCGCCGAACCAACGCGTAACAACGATCGCAACGCGATCGATCGCCTGCCCATCCAGTGCTTGCAGAATCGGCTTTCCAGCCGTGCCGGTTGGTTCGCCGTCATCATTGAAACGATAGGCCTGATCCACGCGCCATGCCCAGCAGTTGTGGTTGGCGGACGGGTCGGAATGCGCCGCAATGAACGCACGCGCTTCGGCTTCATCGGCAACCGAACCCGCAGTGGCCACGAAGCGGCTCTTCTTCACGATCTGCTCGCGCATGATGGTCTTGAGGATCAAACGCGTCGCCATACGAGCCTGCCAAATCTATACCAAGAGCGAATAGACTATCGCCTTCTGCTCGTAGCTTTGCCAACCCGCTCGAGAGAGTATGATCGAGCATCCAGGCATCAGGAGATTTGTGTCTGTGCTAATAAAGCTTGGCGCACCCGACGGGATCGGGATCGAAGCTGCCGATGTCGACGACCTCGTGGCCCAGTTCACGCAAAAAGGGTGCAACCTCCTGCTTGAGGTGAAATCCCGCGTGGTCGCTTCCAATGACAATGCGCATGTGAGTGTCCTTCATTCCAGATTTCATGTGGCTGCCGGCCACTTCGATCAGCCGAACGCTGCGCGGCGGCGGAAATCCGCGCCGATCTCGAAGTGACGGGCAAGCAGATCGTCCGCCTTCGGCGCATCGCGTGCGACAACGGCGTCATAGATCTTGCGATGGTGGTCGATCAGGAAGCTCTCGATCCCTTCGACCTGGATGATGCGTTCGCGGCGGTCGAGATGCGAGCGCATCATTAAAGCCGAGATTGACCCGTAAAGGCTCATCAATGTGGGCGAACCCGCCGCCTTGACGA
This sequence comes from Tianweitania sp., assembly GCF_032053605.1. Lineage (NCBI taxonomy): Bacteria > Pseudomonadati > Pseudomonadota > Alphaproteobacteria > Hyphomicrobiales > Phyllobacteriaceae > Tianweitania > Tianweitania sp. The sequence continues at coordinate 11,779 of NZ_DAMBUH010000017.1, read as the reverse complement.
TCGCTTCGTGGAACTGGAAGTCCGCCAAGCCGCCCTGTTCGGGGTCGTTGATGGTTTCGATGATGACATGCAGGCGTTCGGCCAGCCTGTCGAAATCGCCTTGGCCCGCGCGGCGACAAGCCAGCCGGATGGCATGATGCTCGATCGCTACACGCGCCTCCATAATGTCGTCGATGACATCGGCCTGTTGAGCCAAGGCGAAGGTGAAGAATTCGCCGAGCGTCGATACATCCGGTTTCTTTACGATCGTCCCAACGCCATGGCGGATCTCTACCGCGCCAATCATCGCCAGCGCGCGCAAGGCTTCCCTCAAAACAGGGCGACCTACGCCGAGCAGGGTTGCAAGCTCGCGCTCTGGCAAAAGGCAGTCACCAGTCTTCAGATCGCCCGAAAGCAACTGCTCGCGGAGGAAGGATACGACCTTCTCGTAGCCGCCCTTGTTCTCAACAATTTCACGCCGTACTAGCATACGAAGAGCTCTTACCGTGGTAAGACCACTGGTAACACGTTTGGTTCAAACGTCAAGCGGGGTTTAAGGTACGTTAAAGCAGAAGCTTTCCGACAGACGCGCCAGAACCGGATCTCGCTCATGGGTGACATGCGAATATTGCCCGGTGTTTTTTTGGCTTCCGCTTTTGTGATGCGCGCCCTCGAAGCCGACCGTCTGCTTTCGGCCAAAGACTTCCGGGCCAAGTGCAGCAGTTCTCGCGCCCGGTCTGAAGCAGTTCAATTTAGTTCGAGATGATGCCTGTCTTGATACTCAGTTTTCCGCATCAACTAAATGATCGATCGAGGCAGCCTGGCTCTCAGGCGCTCAGTCCAGCAGCCCTGGCGCGTTCTTTAGGACATGCGCCCAGATCGCGTAGCCGGCTGGATTCATATGGATGAGGTCTGGCAAGAAGCCGAGACACAAGGCTACTCCTATCGGCGGATGGCGAGCGGCGCCTTGCACGATGCGGCTAAGGTGGCGAGAATCGCTCCAACAGCGATGATCTTCGTGCCATGTCGGGACGGCATCAGCCACAATGTCAGGGGATATACGTCGTCCGAACAGCTAGCGGCCGGCACAAATGTGCTCTTGCATGAACTCTTGAATTTGGCCGGATATTAGAATAAGCAAGCAGCCATCCAAGTATCTAATGGTCTTAACAAGTAAATCGTTCAAAGATAAAAGGTTGAACATCGTTGCTTTGAAGCTAACCGGAACTTCGGTTATGCTCCATCTCTCAAGAGGCTGATCCTCAGCGCAGCGGTCGGAAGGGTACGAATTCCGACAATGCTGATTTTGAATCGTTGCAAGAGAACGGGTCTCGCGGACGGCGATGAAATCGTTCCTAAACTTGCCTTGTCGCCATTTTGCCGTAGGTTGCACAGCCCATCGTTTTGATGTCGCGTAGGATCAAGGAGGCAGGAAGTCGCGCCAGGCGGATCAGCTTACGACTGAGTTTTTCAAGGCACCGGTCTGTCGCAACTGCGGGGTGCCGCTGACCAGTCTCTATTGCGGTGCCTGCGGGCAAAAGCAGGCAGAGCGGTTTGGTTCATCCCATTTGCGCAAGGAAGCCTGGGAAAAGATCCGCTGGTTCGAAGGCGATATGCTGAAGGCCACGCTCAAGGTCGCACTTCGGCCTGGTACTGTGGCGCGCGAATTTGTGCTGGGCAAACGCCAAAGCCATACGCATCCGCTGAAGCTGCTGCTGGCTGCGATCGTGCTTCTTCTGATCGTCATTGCACAAACAGATTATCTGGGATCAAGCGACCAGACGCTGAGCAAGGCGATCGAACTCGTTCAAGCCTATTCCAAGTGGTCATTCTCGCTTGGCATCGTGGCGATCCTGATCGCGTCCAACGTGACGTTCTGGAGCCGCGGTGGCTTCAACGTCGTCGAACACCTGGTTCTGGCGACCTATACGCATTTCGTCATCATCTGCGCCAACATCATCAACCTCTCTCCACTGTTGATCCGCAGCAGTCCCGAACTTGTTCAGCAGCACCGCCACTATACGGGCATCTATATGGACTGGGTGGAGGCGGGCATTGTTTTCCTTTCTTTCGGCCAATTCTTCGCCATTGATTGGAAGCGTCAATGGTGGTGGCCCGCAATTGGAGCGGCCATCTTCTACATGACCAAGGAAGGGCTGCTTTATCTTTATGCGCGTGCCGTGATCCGCATCGTTCTCGCGCAACTCACCTAAACAAATGGCCCTGGCAGTTCTGAGGAAGGACAAATCCCCTATGAAAACTGTGCTCGCCGGCGCAACTCTCATTGCAACCACCGCCCTTTGTCCTGTCGCTCATGCTGCAGGCGGCGCAAGTCTCTGGCCGACAAAGCAAGACAAAGCGATTTGCGATCCCATCTTCGAAAAGTTGGAGAACAAGGAACGCGGTCAAATGGTTGCGCAGGCAGACACCACAACGGAAAAGCCGACGGCGCAAAGCGAGCCACAGGATCAGAAGCCCGATGAAGCCGAACTAGCAACGCAACTGAGTGCCATGCTGCAGGCCTGTTCCTACGACGGAAAGGCGGTTCAGGTCGATCCACGCAGCCTGAGAGAAGGTGGCGAACCGGCGGGGAGCGAAGCAGTCGAGACGATTATGCGCTTCACCGGTCTGCCTCAGAACTTCCGCATCATGGAAAGCGAGGTGCCGAATGCTGCGGCGATGATCGTGCTTGGACCAGATGGAGTGCCGCAGCGCGTGATCGCTTACAACAAGCGCTTCATGGAACAGGTGCGTGACGCCACGCAAAACAATGACTGGTCGCCGCTTTCCATTATGGCGCATGAGATCGGGCACCATCTCTCCGGCCACACCCTGGTTCCGGGAGGGAGCCAGCCGCCGATCGAACTGGAAGCCGACAAGTTCTCCGGCTTCGTGCTCTACAAGATGGGTGCGGCGCTGAACGATGCGCAGAAGGCTGTTGCAACGCTCGTCCCCGACGCAGACGGCCCGACGCATCCTGGCCGGGCAAAGCGCATGAGCGCCGTTAAAGCGGGTTGGCTAGACTCCTGCGAACAGCAGGATGGTGACTGCAAGAGCGGCGCGCCAGTCGCAACAGCAACGACGTCGAAGTTAAAAACGGAAGGCAGTCTAGCGCAGGTTGAACCGGCTCCCGCTCAATCGGCCCCTGCATCTGCGCCGCAGCAGCCGCAAAGGGCCATGATAGACGGCGTATCTGCGCCGATGCCGAAGATCCCGGGTCCGGCCGACATCATCATGCCGGATGAAAGCAAGCGCATTCAGCAGGCCGACGCCAAGCGGACCGTGCAGATCGATCGCCTTCCGAAACTCGACGCCGGAGCAACCCCCGGCAAGTTCGATCGCTTCATCTATGACGAGGTCGGTATTTTCAGTCCGACGATCCGCGACAGGCTATCCAAGCTCGCTTACGACTTTGCAGCTGCCGCAAACGTAGAGATCGTGACGATTGTTGCAAAGGACCTGCAAGGCCGTACTGCCGATCAATATGCGTTGGAAGCCATGCGGCAATTGCGCGTCGGCAAGCTGGAGGTCGGCAACGGCGCGGTGCTGGTTATTGCCCCCGAAGCCAAGCAGACCGGCGTTGCGCTGGGCGGTGGCCTGTTGCTGCTTTACGATGATGTCGAGCCGGTCCAGAAGTACCTTCAGGCTTACCTCGACCTGGTATCGGGTGGTGCAAAGCCGCAAGTGGCAAGCACAACGCTTGCGGAAGCCAATTACCGCATCATGCGCAACACCAAGGATCTGGAATGGTCGATCCGCTACAACAGCCTTGATGAAATGCAGGCAGCAAGCGAGCGGATGATCCGTGAAAACAGCGCGCCGAATGCACCTTCCAACCCAGCCAACACAACATCGCACAAACTTTTGCGTCTCGAAGGCACAATCATCTCCAAAGCTCCAGCGATGGACGATCCGGGTCTTGGCATCAACGAACCGAAGACACGCCATGTCGGACCGGCAATGCATGTACGCACGACCGATGGACGAGACGCCGTGCTTTACGTCAACGACAATGTGCCGGCCTTGATGCCAAGCGGGCTGGAGGAAGGCAAACGCTACAGCTTCGTTGCACGCGACAGCGTGCTGAAGGGCAACGTGCCTCAGCTTGATCTAATCAGCTATGATCTGCTTGATGAATGAAATGAAGGATGGCTTGTCGCTGCATGAAGAGCATACAACTCTTCAGGTCCTGAGTGCGGACGTCGGCACCAGCACGTCAGGGCACAAATCGAAGCGGGTGATTACTGGACCGTATGCCGCGCCGTATAAGCGGCATCGGAGTGCACGCAACGATAGGATAGTGACGCCCAAGAGGTGCTTCGTACCCGCCTACTCTGGCTATGAAGCGCTGACCTTCAACGAGCTACCAACGCGGCATCGCTCATCAGGATTGTGCCATTCTGCCAGCCCGCTCAGTTAAGAAGCTCAGAAAGTTTTGCAGTTCAATTGTTCGGCGATTGGCGTCGGTGGTCTCGTCGTCAAGACCGAGTTGCCAGGCTATGTCGCTGCGTTTTGGATCACGATCCAGGTCTTCCAACCGTCGGGCGTGCGCTTCTACGGCGTCTTCGTTGGACGCCAAACCCTCTTGGATCAGGTCGGAACTCTGCCTGCGCAGCGAGGCTGCCACCTCGCCGATCGAAATTTCAGGATGATACTGCACGCCCCAGAAGATACCGTTCCCATGCCGGATTTCCAGCGCCTCAATCGGCGTATGCCTGTTGCTTGCCAATAGCGTTGAACCCGGAGGCAGAGTTTCGACAACACTGGAATGCATCGCCGGCGCGTCGAAGACGAGGGGTCTGCCGGCCAGCATGGGGTGCGACAACCCCTCTTGGGTCATCGTGATGTCCCTCGCAAAACCCGCTTCCATGCCCTTCGAACGCGGCGCTGTCTTGCCTCCCGCGGCAACAGCCGCGATCTGTAGACCCGCGCAGGATCCAAACGACGGGGTGCCGGCTTCAAAGACTCTCTGCATGAAGGCTGCAGCGGCATGCGTTTCGGAGCTTTCATCATGCATCTGGATCGGCGATCCGGCAAAGAAGATTCCGTCGAACTGCCCGAGTTCATCGAGCGTCAGCGGATCGGATCCGTCTACGCAGGATACATGCTCGATTGCGGCACTTCCATCCAGGGATCGCAAGGTCTCCTCGTAGGTTTCATGCGAGGCAAAGCCCGCATACTTGCGCCGAGCCTCGCATTGCTCGGCAGTTTCAGTCGCGACGACAAGGAGACGAAGAGGCACGGTGATCCGATCCAGATGTTGGAGAGCGAGGTCAATCCTCAATAGTTGAGATCGTTCAAACACAAAGACGGGATGTTCCTAGTCGAACATCGGGTGCCGTCATCGTGCGCTGGGCGTTTTGTCGATATACATCTCGGCATCAGCCGTCGCTAACACCTCGTAAGCGTCATCACCCGGGTTCCAGACCGCCCCGCCTGCACTGATGGTGATGGGTTCGTTGTACTCAGCCAGAGGCGGGATGCTCTCGATTGTTTCACGCAGCCGAACCAGCCTATCATCCAGGGCGTTCCGTGTGGTTTCACGCAGCAGAAGATAGAACTCGTCACCGCCTACACGGGCGATCGTTTCATTCGACTTGAGGGCCTTCTGTAAAGATGCTCCCACGAGGCGGATGACATCGTCGCCAACACGGTGGCCAAGCGTATCGTTGATGCGTTTCAATCCGTTGAGATCAGCAACCACCATCGAGAAACTGCGGCCTGTGTAACCAGCCTCGGCACCCGCATCCGCGATCGCTTCGTCAAACGCCCGCCTGTTCGCCAGCCCGGTCAAAGCGTCGGTGAAAGCGAACTCCTTCATCTCGAATTGAACGCGTTTGATCGCCGTAATATTCTGCGAGATGGCCATGATCCGGCAAACGTTGCCTGCTGGATCCAGGCATGGGGACAAGGTCGTGCGATACCATTGCTCATCCGACACCAGGGAGCCCAGCTCCTCGAACTGAAAGGCTTTCCTCGTACGCACGCATTTCGTGTAGCGTTCAACGAGTATGTGCGCCATTGCCGGTTCGAAACACTCTTCGAACAGGCGTCCTGCAAACGATGCGCTTAGGCTTCCGGTTTCACGCTCGGCAGCCGCGTTCATCCCAAAGATGCGGAATTTGGCCCGATCTTCTACGTCAACGACGAAGACGGAAACGTCGAGTGCATTCAGATCGAAGCTCAGTTCCATATGGATTGTCCCTGCGAGTACGCTGCCCTAGCGGCATTGAGATGCAATGACGGGCGAGCTCTTCGCGGATAGAACGGGCCCGGCCGTCAAAGGTTGGGACGTTTGTGAACCTTGTCTCTAGATACTTCACGGATCATGAACTAGCTTCCGGGGCCGCGCAGCGGAATGTCAGCCTTAGCTGGATGTTACCCGATAGCTGAAGGCCTGCTTACGCCAATGCCGACCGCGCACTCCAAACAACAAAGATTGTCTTCATCTTTCCGCGACGGTGATCATCAATCCAAGCGCACGTGCTATCGTTTCCTTGACGTCGTCCGGCAAGCACTCGATGAGATCGCGCTCTACCGCAGCGTGGTCAGCCATGCTGGCGTCAGCGATGGCGACCCCTTGCTCGGTTAATTCTACAATCACGCCGCGCCCATCGCGCTTGTCGGCGGCGCGGGTGATGTAGCCGTCGGCTTCCATGCGACGCAGCAGGTTTGACAAGCCGCCCGACGTGACCAGGAGGGTGGACAGCAGTTCGGTTGGCGACATTCGATAGGGCGACCCAGAAACGCGGATGGTGGCGAGGACAGCATAGACCGGGTACTTAACGCCGTGCTTCGCCAGCGCCTTGTCAACGGCACGCATGACGATGTCGTTGAGGTGCCGGATGCGTCCGACGACAGCCTTTCCGCTGACGTCAATATCGGGCCGCGCACGTCGCCATTTTTCCATGCCGCGTCCAACGCGGTCGAGTTCCCAATAGCGAAGAACCGGCTCGTCCAAGTTCGCTCTCTCCTTTGTAGCGAACGGTCTACCTGAAGCACGTTGCGACAAACAAGCCGCAAGCTAAGAAAGATTACCTTTGATTTTTCTTTCTTGAAAGACAATTTCGCGGGTGTTAGCGTCTACCTCAATGGCATCCGCAGAGATGCTCTGGGGTTGATGAAGAACGGGAGCTAACGATGGAACTGCGTACCAAGCTGCTTGCCGCCGCCGCCGTGCTGGCTGGCATTTCCGTATCGTCCGCACATGCGCAAGAGCTAGTGCTCGGTGAATTCGGAGGCTCCTTCGCTGACAATGTGAAGGCCTGTTACATCGATGTCTTCGAGAAGGAGACAGGTGCAACCGTCGTCTCGAAACTGGCTAATTCCGCTCAGCATGCCGCAGCCGTGCGCGCGACAGCTGGCCAGTCCGACATGGACGTAGTCTTCGCCGATGACGCCTTTGCCGTCCAGATGGCGAACGAAGGCCTGCTCGTCCCGCTCAACCGCGCCAAGCTGACCAACGCGGCCGAGATCATCGATGGTGCCTGGGGCAAGGACGACGCCTATGTCGCCGCGATGATCGGTGCGACCACGATCATCTACAACAAGGAAAAGGTCACCACCCCGCCGACGTCTTGGAACGACCTGTTCGACCCGAAATACAAGGGCCGCGTGACGATCGGCGATATTTCGGGCACGACCGGCTGGCAGTTCCTGGCTGCCATGAACAAGCTCGCCGGCGGCAGCAACGATGACATCACGCCTGGCATCGAGAAGGTAAAGCCTCTCGCAAAGGATTCGGTGCTCCTTTACACGCAAGCCGACCAAGTCGTGTCGCTCTTCGAGCGCGGCGAAATCGACATCGCGGTCTGGTATCCGGATCGCGCTGGCGTCCAGTCGAAGAACGGCCTTCCGCTCGCCGCTGCCTACCCGATCGAAGGCGCTGTCGGCATACGCCCCGCGGTCATGATCCCTAAGGGCACGCAGAACGAGGAGCTGGCGCTCAAGTTTATCGATACGGTACTCGACGCTGACAACCAGAAGTGCTTTTCGGAGCGCCAGTTCATCGGTTCAGTCAACAAGAACGTCACGCTCTCGGACGAAGTCTCGGCAATAGTCCCGTCGGGCGAGGCTTTGGAGAAGATGCTGTTCCTCGATCCGAGCGAAATGGCGGCCAAGCTGCCGGAATGGACGCGACGCTGGCAGCGTGAAGTCTTGCGCTGATCAGACAAGGAGAACCCCGCACCGACTCCCAAGGAAGTCGACATGAGCGATCTCGCCCTAGATCACGTCGTCAAGCGCTACGGTGGGCTCACTGTGGTCAAGGACGTTTCCCTGGCCATCGCCGAGGGTGAGTTCGTTTCGCTACTTGGTCCCTCTGGCTGCGGCAAGACGACAATACTGCGCATGGTCGCCGGCCTGATCGAGCCTTCTGATGGCACAATCCGCATCGGTACAGCCGAGGTCACGCGGCTGCCGCCCAACAAGCGCAATATCGGGCTGGTCTTCCAGTCCTATGCACTGTTCCCGCACATGACAGTTTTCGAGAACGTCGCCTTTGGCCTTCGCCGCAAGGGGCAAAGCGGTGCGACGCTGGAAACGCGGGTCAACGAGGCATTGTCCATGGTCAGGCTTGCCGGCTATGCCGATCGCTATCCGCGCCAGCTTTCGGGTGGCCAGCAGCAGCGTATCGCCATAGCTCGTGCGATCGCGCCGCGCCCGAGCGTGCTTTTGTTTGACGAGCCGCTTTCCAACCTCGACGCCAAACTGCGCGACGAAATGCAGATTGAGCTGAAGCGCCTGCAGCGCGAGCTCGGCATCACCACGCTGTTCGTCACTCACGACCAGAGCGAAGCGCTTAGTCTGTCAGACCGCGTCTGCGTCATGAACGACGGCGTGATCCAACAATTCGCGGCACCAGAGGACATCTACCGCCGCCCAGCGACCGCTTTCGTTGCAAGCTTCATCGGCAAGCCGAACCGCCTCAAGGCGACCGTTAAGGCTGACAGGCTGGTGTTGGGCGAGGGACTTGAGCTCAGTACTGAAAGCACGCTCGCGGCGGATGGCGAATCCGTCGACGTCTTTATCCGGCAGGAAGCGATTTCGCTGACGCCGTCGGGCGCCGGCGACGCAAACCGCATTCCCGGCACCGTCGCGCTGCGCTCCTTCTCCGGCCCGCAGGTCCAATACGTCATCCGCATCGCCGGCGATCATGAGCTGGTCGTAGAGGCTGCGTCGTCGGGTCCCGCGAGCCACCTCGAACAGGCACAGCCGGTGACGCTCGAAGTGCGGCCGCAGGATGTGTTGGTGATCGCGCAAGGCGCTCACGCATGAGGCAGCTGCGCATCGGCCTGCTGCTGTTTTCGCCGCTGGCGCTGGTGCTGGTGGGCGCATTCGTGGTGCCGCTGATCCTGCTGGCCCCGACCAGCTTCCAGGAATATCAGCCGGGCGCCGGCATTGCCGCCGGCTCGTTCACGCTGGAAAACTACGTCCGCATCTTTGCCGACGATTATTACCGGGAAGTCGTGCTTCGCACACTCGGCCTCGGCATTGCCGTGACCCTCGCCTGTTTGTTGCTCGGTTATCCGGTGGCTTATCTCATCGTGCGCGGCGATCCGCGCTGGCGCCTGCCGCTGACGCTTCTCGTCATCTTTCCGCTGATGCTGAACCTCGTGGTTCGCTCCTTCGGCTGGATCGTACTTTTGACCAATCGCGGCGTGGTCAACAACATGCTGATGGATCTCGGTTTGATCAAGGCGCCGTTAAAGCTGATGTTCAACCTGACCGGCGTGATGATCGGGCTGACCCATATCTACCTTCCCTTCATGGTGCTGATGCTGGTGGCCGCGCTCCAGAACGTGCCGCGCGATGTGGAATCCGCCGCAGCCACTCTGGGCTCCAGCCGTTTCCACGTTTTCCGCGCTGTGACGCTGCCACTGACGGCACCCGGCATCATCGCCGGTTCCATCCTGGTTTTCGTGCTGACCATCAGCGCGCTGGTGACGCCGCGCATGCTGGGCGGACCGACCTACCAAGTCATGGCGACCCTGATCTATGACGAATACATGCAGCTGCTCGACTGGCCGAGCGGGTCGGCTTTGTCCTTCTCGCTGGCGCTCGTCACCATCCTGATCATCTGGATTTCGAGCCGCATGACCAAGCGCTGGGCAGGTCTGGCATGAACGAGCAGCGCCCGGGCTTTTCCGTTTCAACTATCGCCCTTTTGGTCGTCATCTTTCTGCAGATCCCGGTGATCGTGGTCGTGCTCGCCTCGTTCAGCGAGACCTCCTACCTTACCATCCCGCCGCAGGGCTGGACGCTGAAATGGTATGAAGCCGTGTTCACCAGCTCGAATTACCTCAGCGCCATCCAGAACAGCCTAATCCTCGCGCTGGGCTCGACCGTGATCTCTCTTGTGCTGGGCGTCGCCGCCTCCTACGCACTCTTCCGCAAGATGCTGCCGGGCTCCGAGGCGTTGACCTCGCTGCTCATGTCGCCGCTGATCATCCCGTCGGTCGTCATAGGCGTGGCGCTGCTGCAATATTTCACGCTGGTGGGCCTGCGTGGCGGCTTCATCGTGCTGCTGCTCGCCCATGTGGTGATCACCCTGCCCTACATTGTGCGATCAGCCCTCGCCAGCCTTTCCGGCATCGACCTCTCGGTCGAGGAGGCGGCGCGGTGCCTGGGCGCCAACGGCTTCACCACGTTCCGGCTGGTGACGCTGCCGCTGATCAAGCCCGGCCTTGTCGCCGGCGCGCTGTTTTCCTTTGTCACCTCCATGGAGAACGTGCCGGTCACCATCTTTCTTGCCGGCCCGCGCCAGACCACGCTGCCGATCCTGATCTTCACCTCGGTGGAAATGGGCGTCGACCCGAGTGTGGCTGCAGTTTCCACCATCCTGATCATCGCGACCGTCGCGGTGCTGTTTCTTGCCGAACGCTGGACCAGCTTCCACCGCTTCGTTTGATCGGAACCTGATGATGCATCTCACGAGCCGGGGCTTTCCCCTTTTCCTGACCTTCGACCTCGACGCCGAAACGATGTGGACGGCGCGCGACCCGGACTATGCCAAACGGCCGATCCTGATGTCGCAGGGCGCCTATGGCTGGAAGGTCGGCACCGACCGCGTGCTCAACCTGCTTGCGCGCTACGGGATCAAGACGACCTTCTTCATCCCAGGCATCATCATCGACCAGCGCCCCGAACTGATGGAGCGCATCCTGGAAGGCGGCCACGAGATCGCCCATCACAGCTACACCCATTCCTGGATCCTGGGCCTGACGCCCGAACAGGAACGCGAGGAAATGGAAAAGGGCTTCCAGTCGATCAAGCGCGTTTCGGGCCGCGCGCCGCGCGGCTGGCGCTCGCCGGCAGCCGAAATCAGTGGCATCACCATGCCAATGCTGGTGGAATACGGATTCGATTATTCCTCAAACTTCTTTGACGACGACTCGCCCTATATCCACACTGTCGCGGGCAAGAAAACCAAGATCGTCGAACTGCCCTTCCGTTGGGTGCTCGATGACGCACCGTTCTTCCAGTATTCGATCGTTCTGCCCGGCCGCACCATGCAGGCGCCGTCGGCGCTGCTCGAAGCGTGGAAGGCCGAGTTCGACGTGCTTCATGCCGAAAAGCGCATGATGATGGTGGGCATGCATCCCGAAATGATCGGCCAGCCCTCGCGCATCGGCGTTCTGGAAGGGTTGATCAAGCACGCGCTGGATCATGGCGACGTCTGGATGGGACGCTGCGACGAGATGGTCGAGGCCATGCGTCCCGGGATCGAACAGGCCGGCCGGTGAGCACCGGCTTCAACGGTCGCCGCATCCTGGTGACGGGCGGCGCGCGCGGGATCGGC
>NZ_DAMBUH010000016.1:42321-55412 GCF_032053605.1 Tianweitania sp. | reverse complement strand
CGCGCAGGTTGGCCGCGAGTTCCGCAATGCGGCGGCGCTCGCCATGGAAGATATCGGCGCCAACACGCTGCAGCTGGTGATCAAGGATACCGGCCGGGATGCCGCGCGGGTCCAAACGGCGGCCAGTGAGGCCGTGCTGGAAGGCTCGTCCCTGGTGCTCGGTCCGATCTTTGCTGCCGATGTTTCGGCAGCTGCCGGGGTGACGCGGCCGGCCGGCAAGACGATGATCGCCTTTTCTTCCGACCGCAACGTCGCGGGCTCGCGCGTTTACCTGAACTCCTTCCTACCCGGCGGCGTGGTGACACGCACCGTGTCTTACGCCTCGCAGAACGGTGTGCGGTCCGTGCTCGGCTTCTTCGCCAACGGTTCGGCTGGCGACATCGCGGAACAAGCGGCGCGTGCGGCGATCCAGGCCAATGGCGGCGTGATGGCGGCTTCGGTGCGCTATGACGGCAACGAGGCCTCGATCCAGCAGGCCGCGGCCGCTGCGGTTCCCGTTCTGATGCAGGCTGATGGCATTCTCATTCCCGAAGGCGGGCCGACGCCGACGGCGATCCTCGGCGCATTGCGTTCCAATGGCGGCGATCTCACGGGCAAGCGGCTGCTCGGCACCGGTCAATGGACGACAGCGAATTTGAGCGATCCCGCGCTGCAAGGCGCCTGGTTCGCCGATAGCGACCAGCAGCGGCTGACGGCGTTCAAGGCGCGTTACCAGGGCAAGTTCGGAACCGCACCCACGGCCAATGCAGCGCTTGCCTATGACACGGTCGTGATGGCCGGCAGTGTAGTAAAACGCTTCGGCCCAGCGGCCTTCGCCAACAGCGTGATCGAGGCTGACTCCGGCTATGCCGGTTATGCCGGTGTGTTCCGCTTCGAGCCGGATGGTACGACGCAGCGCGGATACGCGATCTATGAAGTCAGCGCCGGTGGTGCGACCCGCGTCGTCAACCCTTCGCCGAGAAATTTCAGCGGCAGCTAGTCAGCCATCATTGCGCCATAACGCTGGGTAAGAAACTCCCTGTCTGCCCAAGAAGAAGGCGGAACATGCAAGCGCTTTAAGCGTTTATGCGGGTCGGGAGAGTGTCATGAGCAAGCTGCAGGTTCAAAACAGTTTCGAGCCTTATTATGCTGGCCGGAACACGGATGTTTCCAAGTGGACGGTTCGCAAGAAGACTGGCGACCGGATTGACCGCGTCAAGGTCGAGCATGGCGCGGACGATGAGGCCGAGACGACCTGGCGGAAACCCACCAACCAGTCCTGATCGGCTACTGCGCGAGATCGGCGACCAGCGCGTCCAGTACGCTCATTCCGGCCGGCGTGGCGCGCAAACGGCTGTTGCCGATCGATTCCACCAGACCTTGCCCCTGCAGGAAGCTGAGGCGCTCCGGCTCGAAGCCACGACCGGCCAGTGCCTCATAGCGATGCACTTCGATACCTTCGCGCAGGCGCAGCCCCATCAGCAGGAGCTCGTCGGCTTCTTCCCAGGGCGTGAGTTGCTCGCCTGACGTGACGCCTGTGCCGTTCTGCTCGACGGCGGCCAGCCAGTTCTCAGGATGGCGCTCGGCAATGGTGACGATCCGCTGCCGGCCTTCCACGAAGCGGCCATGGGCACCCGGCCCGATCCCGACATATTCGCCGTAGCGCCAATAGGTCAGGTTATGCCGGCTTTCCGCGCCGGGAACGGCATGGTTCGAGACCTCATAGGCCGGAAGACCCGCTTGCGCCGTGACCGCCTGCGTCAGTTCATAGAGATCGGCCGCGTGATCAGGATCGGGAATGGCGAACTTCTTGGCGCGATGCAGCGCATAGAAGGGCGTGCCTTCTTCGATGGTCAGCTGATAAAGCGACAGATGGTCGGCGGCATAGCCGATCGCCTCGCGCAACTCCGTTTCCCAGGCATCCAGCGTCTGGTTGGGCCGGGCATAGATCAGGTCGAAAGACAGGCGCGGAAAAATTTCGCGCGCCAGTTCGATGGCGCCGAGCGCGTCAGTGACATTGTGCATGCGGCCGAGGAAGCGCAGATCGGTGTTGTTCAGCGCCTGAACGCCGAGCGACACGCGGTTGACGCCAGCCGCGCGGTAGCCCCGGAAGCGTTCAGCTTCAACGGAGGTCGGGTTGGCTTCCAGTGTGATCTCGATGCCATCCGGCACCGTCCAGTTGGCGGCAACCGCATCAAGGACGGCACCCACCGTTTCCGGCTTCATCAGCGAGGGCGTACCGCCGCCTAAGAAGATCGAGGTGACTTCGCGCGGGCCGGTACGCTGGCGCATGCCGGCCATTTCGCGCTTAAAAGCATCGGCGAAGCGCTCCTGGTCCACCGGCTGGTGGCGCACATGGCTGTTGAAGTCGCAATACGGGCATTTGGCCGCGCAAAAGGGCCAATGAAGGTAAACGCCGAACCCCGGCGAGCCGTCGTCGCGCTTCACTCAGCCGAGACCACTGGAACAACGCCCAGCCGGGCGTGGGCGAATTTCTGGAAAGCGCGGGCGCGGTGCGACAAGGCATCGGCCTGCCCCGGTTTCCAGCCATGCTTTTGTTCGGCCGTCATTTCGCCGAAGCTTACGTCGAAGCCATCTGGCACGAACACAGGATCATAGCCGAAGCCGGTGTCGCCACGCGGCGGCCAGATCAGCTTTCCTTCGGCTTCGCCGCGATAATATTCCGCTTCGCCATCGGGAAAAGCCAGGCAGATCACGGCCACGAACCGTCCCGTCCGCTTGGCAGGATCGCTGGCGCCAACCGCCTGCAGCCGATCCTCGACCTTGCGCATGGCAAGGCTGAAGTCGCGCGTTCCATCCTCGGTTTCCGCCCAGTTGGCGGTGTAAACGCCGGGCTCGCCACCCAGCGCATCGACGCACAGGCCGGAATCATCCGACATCGCCGGCAGACCGGTAGCCTTGGCGGCAGCGAGTGCCTTGATCAGGGCGTTCTGCTCGAAGGTCGTGCCGGTTTCATCGGGCTCGGGCAGGCCATACTCGGCCGCCGACTTCGCTTCGACGCCAAAGGGCGCGATGAGATCAGCAAATTCACGCAGCTTGCCCGCATTGTGGCTGGCCACCACGATGCGGTTGCCGATCGGGCGCAAGGTGTCGGCCATCAGGTAACTCCCCAAATCTTAGGGTTTGCGAATTCCAGCGAGTTGCCCGCCGGATCGCGGAGATAAATCGAGCGTCCGCCTGTCAACCACTCGACCTCGCTTTCTATAGCGATGCCAGCTCGGCGCAGCCGCTCTTTCCAAGCGTCGATCTCAGCTTCCGAAGCGCGGAAGCAGAGATGCCCCGGCCCCCTCGCGCCATGCGGCGGTATGGGGAAGGGGGCCTCGGGTGCCGGCGGTTCGATCGTGGCATCCGGGTTGAAAAGCAACAGCACCCCCTCCCCGCAGCGCAGAAAGACGTGGCGACCTTCCACCTTGCGGATCAACGGCAGCCCGAGCACATCCGTATAGAATGCTTCCGCCGAGTCGAGATCATCGACGTAGAGAGCAGATTCCAGGATGGCGACGGGCTGCATCGGGTTTGCCTTAGCCGATCGCCATCTGCTGCAGGCTGACAAGGCGGGCGATGCCGGTCTTGGCAAGGCCCATCAGCGTCGAAAACTCTTCTTCCGAGAAGGGCGCGCCTTCGGCCGTGCCCTGGATCTCGACGATGCCGCCCTTGCCGGTCATCACGAAATTCGCGTCGGTCTGGGCGGCCGAATCTTCGAGGTAATCGAGGTCGATCACCGGCTGGCCCTCATAGATGCCGCAGGAGATCGCCGCGACATGATCCTTCAGCACCTTGTTGACGCTGATCATCTTGCGCGCTTCCATCCAGGACAGGCACTGATGCAGCGCCACGAAGCCGCCGGTGATTGCCGCCGTGCGCGTGCCGCCATCGGCCTGGATGACGTCGCAATCGACAGTGATCTGCACTTCGCCGAGGGCTGCCATATCAACAACGGAGCGCAGCGAACGGCCGATCAGGCGCTGGATTTCCTGGGTGCGGCCGCCCTGCTTGCCGGCGGCTGCTTCACGGCGCATGCGATCACCCGTGGCGCGCGGCAGCATGCCGTATTCCGCCGTGACCCAGCCCTTGCCGGTGTTGCGCATCCAGCCGGGCACGCGCTCCTCAAGGCTTGCCGTGCACAGCACATGCGTGTCGCCGAACTTGACGAGGCAGGAGCCTTCCGCATGCTTGGACACGCCACGCTCAAAGGAGATGGCGCGCATTTCATCGGGCTGGCGCTTGGAAGGTCGCATGCAAAGGTCCGGTCATGACTGGAGAACTGAGTTGCCGGCTTGTAACGGTGCCAGCGCCTCCTTGCAAAGAAAAAGGCGGCCTTCGCCGCTTTCCCTGGGAGTTGCAGCGATCATCGCGGTTGTGCCGTTGCCGCTTCGCCATATATTTCGTGGATCATGATCCCGACCATCCACAGCGCAGCTTTTAAGCGATGACCTTTCCGCTGACCGATCCGGCATTGGCCGCGCTCGATGCGCGCTCGCGCGACATCTTCCGGCTGATCGTCGATGCTTACATGCGCGACGGCGAGCCGCTGGGGTCGCGCAACCTGTCACGCATGCTGCCGGTGAACCTGTCGGCCGCCACCGTGCGCAACGTGATGAGCGATCTCGAACATCTCGGCCTGATCTATTCGCCGCATACATCCGCCGGCCGTTTGCCCACACAGCGCGGCCTCCGCTTCTTCGTCGACGCCTTCATGGAGCTGGGCGATCTCGGCGAAGACGAACGCCGCGTGATCGATGCGCAGGTGAAGGCATCGGGTGCGGGTTCCAGCGTGGAAACCATGCTGACCGAAGCCAGCCAGATGCTGTCCGGCATGTCGCGTGGGGCCGGTCTGGTGGTGGCGGCGAAAAGCGAAATCGCGCTGAAGCATGTCGAATTCATCCAGCTGGAGCCGACCAAGGCGCTGGCGATCCTCGTGTCGCAGGGGGGTGAGGTGGAAAACCGCATTCTCGATCTGCCGGCGGGCATCGCGCCATCGCAGTTGCAGGAAGCCTCCAACTTCCTCAACGCCCATATTCGCGGACGTACGATTTCCGAAGCGCGCTCCGACATTGCACGTCTCGTGGAAGAAACCCGCGGTGCACTGGACGCCCTTTCGCAAGATCTGGTGACGCGCGGTCTGGCGGTGTGGGCAGGTTCGGAAGGTGGCTTGCCCGCCCGGCTGATCGTGCGCGGTCGTGCCAACCTGCTCGACAACCTCAACGCGGCGGCCGACATCGAATTGTTGAAGCACCTGTTCGAGGATCTGGAAGCGCAGGAAGGTCTGGTGCAACTGCTCGACCTTGCCGACGAGGGGTCCGGCGTGCGCATCTTCATCGGCTCGGAAAACAAGCTGTTTTCTTTGTCCGGCTCCTCGCTTGTGGTGGCACCCTATCGCGACAAGGATTCGCGCGTGATCGGCGCACTCGGCGTAATAGGACCGACGAGGCTGAACTATGCCCGCATCGTGCCGATGGTGGATTACACCGCGCAACTGATTAGCCGCATGCTGCGCTAAGAAACCCGCGACCATCACATGCACTTGATTTTAGCGGCCCGGCACTCGATATCGGACGCAAATCACAACTCGCAAATATTACGAACGACGGGATGAGCCATGACTGACGAGGCAAACCAGAATCGCGAACCGGAAGAGGCCGAAGTCCCCGCTGATGATGCGCCTGAATTTGCTGCCGACACCGAAGCTTTCCTGCGCCTTGCTGCGGAAAACGAAGAGCTAAAAGATCGCTCGCTGCGCATCGCTGCCGAAATGGAAAATCTGCGCCGCCGCACCGCGCGGGACGTGGCGGATGGGCGGACTTATGCCGTCACCAACTTCGCTCGCGACATGCTGGCCGTATCCGACAATCTGCGCCGCGCGCTGGACGCCATTCCCGCCGATGCGCTGGAAAGCGGTGATGCCGGCTTCAAGGCGCTGGCCGAGGGCGTCGAGATGACCGAGCGCGCCATGCTTTCGACGCTTGAGCGCCATGGCGTGAAGAAGCTCGAGCCACAGGGCGAGAAGTTCGACCCGAACTTCCACCAGGCGATGTTCGAAGTGCCGAACCCGGACGTGCCGAACAACACGGTCGTGCAGGTCGTGCAGAGCGGCTATGTGATCGGCGACCGCGTGCTGCGCCCGGCCATGGTGGGCGTTGCGAAGGGTGGTCCCAAGGAAATGCCGGCCGAGCCTGCCGCCGCAGCGCCGCAGGCCGACACGCAAGCCTAAAGCCGCTTCCTCATTAAACCCGACGCGCTATTCCTAGGCGTCGGGTCGCCGCCTGATCGTTCGGGGGAACGGTTTCATGGATCTCATCCAGGTGCTGGATTATGCCGGCGTGGCTGTTTTCGCCGCGACCGGCGCTTTGGCTGCGTCGCGCAAGGAACTCGACCTCATCGGCTTCCTGTTTCTCGCCGCCCTGACCGGCGTGGGCGGCGGCACGGTGCGCGATGTGATCCTCGGGCTTCCCGTGTTCTGGATCGTTCAGCCGCTTTACATGATCATCTGCGCGGGCGTTGCGCTGCTGACCTACTTCACCGCCCATCTCGTGGAATCCCGCTACAAGCTCCTTTTGTGGCTCGATGCGCTGGGGTTAAGCGCTTATTGCGTGCTTGGCGCCTTCAAAGGCCTGGCCAGCACCGGCTCGACCACCGTGGCCATCATCATGGGCATGCTGACAGCGGCCTTCGGCGGCATCATGCGTGACACGCTGGCGGGCGAGCCGTCCGTGCTGCTGCGGCCTGAAATCTATGTTTCGGCGGCCATGGCGGGGGCGGTTGTTTATACGCTTGTCGCAACACTCGGCCTGCCGCCAACGGCCGCTGCCCTGCTTGGCATGGCGACCGCCTTCCTGATCCGCGCCGGCGCGATCCGGTTCGGCTGGACCATTCCGACCTATCGCTCACGGCCGGGACGACGGCCCGAAGACATCCAATAGCTTAAAGCAATCCGGCGTCGCGCGCGGCGTCACGGAGCTTCTTGTGCGGGCGCGGCCCGATCTGCTGGATCACCAGCCCGGCCGCCAGCGAGCCGAAGTTGCCACAGGTGGCGAGATCACGGCCGGCCGTGTAGCCGAACAGGAAACCGGCGGCATACAAATCGCCCGCACCCGTCGTATCCACCAACTCGGTGATCTCGATCGCCTTCACGGCAACCGTTTCCGCGCCACGCACGATCACCGAACCCTGCTCGGAGCGTGTCACGGCGGCCAGCTTGCAGTCAGCGCGCACGGCCTCCAGGGCGGCGTCGAAGGACGCGGTCTGGTAAAGCGACTTCAGTTCGCTTTCATTGGCAAACACGATGTCGACCGTGCCGGACCGCATCAGGTCGAGGAACTCGTCGCGGTAGCGATCGACGCAGAACGGGTCGGACAGCGTCATCGCGACCTCGTTGCCGGCGGCATGCGACAGCCTCGCGGTTTCGCGGATCGCATCCTTGGCCAGCGGCGGGTCCCAGAGATAGCCTTCGAAATAAGTGACTTTGGCGCCTTCCGCCTTCTCAGGCTCCACGTCCTCCGGTCCAAACTCGACGCAGGCGCCGAGATAGGTGTTCATCGAGCGCTCGCCATCCTCCGTCACAAAGATCATGGAGCGCGCCGTCGGCGTTTCGCCACTCAGCGGCTTGGTGTCGAAGGCGACGCCTTGGGCGCGGATATCATAGGTGAAGATCTGGCCGAGATGATCGTCCCGCACCTTGCCGAAATAGGCCGAGCACGCGCCGAAGCTGGCGATACCGGCCGCCGTGTTGCCGGCACTGCCGCCTGAGGCTTCGATAGCCGGTCCCATGCGGCTGTAAAGCAGTTCGGCGCGATCCGCATCGATCAGGTTCATCGCACCCTTGATGATGCCGTTCTCGATCAGGAAATCGTCTTCGCAGCGGGCAATGATGTCGACAATGGCGTTGCCGATGCAAAGAACGTCATACTGGGTCATGAAAACTGAGGGTCCGGTCGATCGAAAAACAGAAGACCGGAGCGATCCTCAGGTCCGGTTCCGTTTAACGCGGGTGATGCGCATTGCCTAGCTTGGCCGCGCATCTTATCTCCGGGCAACTTGGATCAGGAGCTTCCACCATCATGATCATCGACAGCGCGCGCGCAGCCGCCGGTCATCTGTTCAGCGCCCCGTTTCGCGCCGTGCTGTTCAAGTCGCTGGGCTTGAGCATCCTCGTGCTGATGGGCCTGTGGTTCGGCCTGACACGGTTGTTCGACTGGATGGCCCTGCCGCTGCTCGAAGGCCTTTTCACCGGCGCGCCTGCCTGGGGCGAATGGGTTGGCTTCTTCACCGCAATCCTGGCCGGCCTTGCCGTTGCCGCCGGGCTGGCGTTGCTGATTGCGCCGGTCACGGCCCTGATCGCCGGCCTCTTCATCGACGACGTCGCGGAACGCGTCGAACAGATCGACTTTCCCCAGGACGCACCCGGACGCGCCATGCCGATCGTTCAGGGCGCGTGGTTGTCGATCAAGTTCTTCGGCGTGGTGATCCTCGGCAACCTGCTGGCTCTAGCGCTGCTGCTCATACCCGGCGTCAACATCGTCGCCTTCTTTGTGGTGAACGCCTATCTGCTCAGCCGCGAATTCTTCGAGTTCGCCGCCATGCGCTTCCGGCCCGAGGCGGAAGCCAAGGCGCTGCGCCGCAAACATGCCGCGACCGTGTTTACCGCCGGGCTGGTGATCGCCGGCTTTCTGGCCGTGCCGCTGCTCAACCTGCTGACGCCACTGTTCGCCGCCGCGATGATGGTGCATCTGCACAAGCGAATTTCGGCCCGCGAACGGCTGTCCTCACGCTAGCGGTTTGCGGCGACCTCGGCTTCTATCGCGTCGAGCGTTTCGATCGGCACCAAAGGTGCGGGAATGTCCGTTGTTTTCTCTTCGGCCTTGCAGAGGTCGGCGATCACACAGGCCGGACATTCCGGCTTGCGCGCCTTGCAGACATAGCGGCCATGCAGGATCAGCCAGTGATGGGCATGGCGCAAATAGTGTTCTGGAATGACTCGGACGAGCTTGTCCTCCACCTCTTCCGGCGTCTTGCCCGGCGCAAACTTTAGACGGTTGCCGAGCCGGAACAGATGCGTGTCCACGGCCATGGTCAACTGGCCAAAGGCGGAGTTCAGCACGACATTGGCGGTCTTGCGCCCGACGCCGGGCAGCGCGACCAGCGCCTCGCGTGTATCCGGTACCTCGCCACTGTAGTCGCGGATCAGGGCTTCCGACAGCAGCGCGACGTTCTTGGCTTTGGCCCGCCAGAGGCCGATCGTGCGGATGTATTCGGCAATCTTGGCTTCGCCCAGCGCCCCCATCTTGGCCGGCGTATCGGCAACCGCAAACAACGCGCGTGTCGCCTTGTTGACGCCGGCATCGGTCGCCTGCGCCGACAAAACCACGGCGACCAGCAGGGTGAACGCGTTGACGTGCTCCAGCTCACCCTTGGGCTCCGGCCGCTGCACGGCAAAGCGGCGGAAGATCTCCTCGATCTCAGCTTGCGAATAAGGTGACTTCCAGCGTGGCTTGGCGCGTTGTCCGCTTTTGGGCGCAACCTTGGCCACGGGTTTGGCGGTCAACTTTTTTGGCGCAGGCGTGTTGCCGGCAATTTCAGGCTTGGGCTTTGTCATCGGCTCTCTATAATCCCCGCAATGGCCGAGACCAACGCTGCCGACACGCCAATCTTCCGCGCCTTGTTGACGCCGCATCGGTCGTTGGGGCCGCGCGGTTTTCGCGTGCTGATGGGCATCATGGTCGCGGGAAGCCTGATCTGTGGTCTGTTCTGTATTGCGATCGGCGCGTGGCCGATCTTCGGCTTCTTCGGCCTCGATGTCCTCATCCTCTACATCGCCTTCAAGCTGAACTACCGCTCAGGCCGTGCGCGCGAAGAAGTCTCGGTGTCGCGCACTTCGCTGGATATCCGGCAGGTCGCGCCATCCGGCCAAGCGCGCGAACACCACTTCAACCCGTTCTGGGCGCGCTTTGCCGTGTCGCGGCATGAGGAGATCGGCATCACACGCATGGACGTGGAGGCGCAAGGGCAGCAGGTGCAGATCGGCTCTTTCCTCAATCCCGACGATCGCGAAAGCTTCGCCAGAGCCTTCGGGCGCGCGCTGGCAACGGCAAAGGCCGGCTGATCAGCGCAACAGGAAACCCGCCGCCAGGGGATCATCGGCTTCCACGCTGAAACGCGCGGTGCCCGAATAAAAGGCGCGCCCCGATACCCGCGCCACCACCGCATCGAACTTGCCGAGTTGCTCGCGTCTCACGACCGCGCCGGTGAAGTCCGCACCCGTTATGCTGCGGAAGGTCCGCACTTCATCCTGCGCCAAGCGCTTCTTGGCATGCATGGCGGCAAGCCGAGCCGTAACGCCCGACCCCGTCGGCGAGCGATCGACCTGGGCATCGGCAAAGACGCAGACATTGGTGGACGGCCGTGTCGATCCATCACCGCCATCCGTCAGGATCGAACCGTACAGGAAAGCGAGGTCGGCATGATCGGGATGCGACAGCGGCACTGCGATCTTGGCGGTTTCCGTCAGCGCCGTTGCGGCATCCACGAAGTCGCGGATGCGCGAACGGCCGAAATCCAGATCGAACTGGCCTGCGTCAACAAGCGCGTAAAAGGCGCCGCCATAAGCGATGTCGCAGGTGATCGATCCATAGCCCGGCACCTCGACCGTCTGGTCTGCGGCAAACAAAAAAGCTGGGACACTTTCGAAAGAAACCGCGCCCGCCTTGCCATCCGCCACGTCGACATGCGCGACCACCATGCCGCACGGACATTCGATGTTCACGGTGGTGACCGGCTCGATAAAATCCACCAGTCCTTGATCCACGGCGTAGCGGCCGAGCGCGATCACGGCGTGGCCGCACATGGTGGAATAGCCTTCATTGTGCATGAACAGCACGGCGAGATCGGCGCCGGGCAGATTCGGCTCAACCAGAAGCGCGCCATACATGTCGAAATGACCGCGCGGCTCGAACATCAGCATGCGCCGATAGTGATCGAGCTGATCGCGCACATAGGCGCGTTTTTCGAGGATCGTGCCGGACGGGATCGGCGGATAGCCTGATGTGATGATCCGAACCGGCTCGCCGCCGGTATGCATGTCGACGACGTCGATGGCGTTGAAAGGCATTGTCATGCCTCAGACTGAGGCCGATGTCCGGCGATCGTCAAGAGGGCGTTCATCCACGAAAAAGGCCGGCGCCTTTTGGACGCCGGCCTTGAATTCGAAAGCGGCGCGGCTGCTCTTGCAAGCGCCGGCGCCGCTTCCGTCAGCTGCGGAACCTGATCCGCTACTCCGCAGCCGACCTCTGCGCCACGCCGCCTTCTACAGCCTCGATGATGGTCGAGACGAAGGATTCCAGATCGTCCGGCTTGCGCGCGGTGATCAGGTTTCCGTCCTGAACCGTCATCTTGTCTTCCCAGTTGGCGCCGGCATTGATCATGTCGGTCTTGATCGACTTGTAGGACGTCGCGCGCTTCCCCTTCACCAAACCGGCTTCGATCAACAGCCATGGCGCATGGCAGATCGCCGCGAGTGGCTTGCCGGTTCCATAGAAGCTCTTGATGAAGTCGACGGCAGACTTTTCAGCGCGCAACGTGTCTGGATTGATCTGCCCGCCCGGCAGAACAAGGGCGTCATATTGATCGGGAGTGATCTCGCTCAGGGTCTTGTCGACGGAGACCTTGTTGCCCCAGTCCTTCTCGTCCCAGCCCTTGATCTCGCCTTTCTCCAGCGAGACCACGTCAACGGTTGCGCCAGCATCCCGCAGCTTCTTAAGCGGCACTTCCAGTTCCGACTGTTCAAAGCCGTCGGTGGCGAGAATGGCGATGCGTGCCTGTTTGATCGAAGGCATAACAAATCTCCTGCTGGTCGGCACGAATAATCGGGCATTCACCCGCTTCCGTGCTCAGGTTTTGCTCCCTCAACGCACCGGAAAAAGATTCGTTCACCGCATTCTGCAGGAGGATGCTTACCTTGTTAGGCGCCCGTGGAGCCGAAGCCGCCCGTGCCGCGTGCGGTCGTGCCCGTCGCCTCGCGAAGTTCGAACCGCGCCTGCACAACGGGCGCGACAACCATCTGCGCGATGCGCATGCCGCGCGTGATGGTGAAATCATCCTGGCCAAGATTGATCAGCAGCACCTGGATTTCGCCGCGATAATCGCTGTCGATCGTGCCGGGCGTGTTGAGGCAGGTAATGCCATGCTTGAGCGCCAGCCCCGAACGTGGCCGGATCTGCCCCTCGAAACCGTCTGGCAGCTCCATGATGAAACCGGTCGGGATCAAGGATCGACGTCCGGGCGTCAGGATGATGCGGGCATCGGCATGAACCGCCGCACGCAAATCCATGCCGGCAGCACCCGCCGTCTCGTAAGCAGGGATCTTGAGGTCTTCGCCATGGCTTAGGCGAATGAGGCCGATGGTGGGGATGGCGGAAAGTGTTGTCATAAGGCTGCGCCATAGCCCATCCCGTGCAAGCCGCCAAGCCAGGGTCGACTTTCCCTCGCGTGATCGCTATATGCGCGCAACCGAACGGATTCCCTTGTCATGCCAGAACCCATCCAGGAGGCGGTTGCCCGCCGCCGCACTTTCGCGATTATTGCGCATCCCGACGCCGGCAAAACCACGCTCACCGAAAAGCTTCTGCTGTTCGGCGGCGCCATTCAGCTTGCCGGTGAGGTAAAGGCCAAGAAGGATCGTATCCAGACGCGGTCCGACTGGATGAAGATCGAGCGCGAGCGCGGCATCTCGGTGGTCACCTCGGTGATGACCTTCGAATATGGCGACAATGTCTACAATCTGCTCGACACGCCCGGTCACGAAGATTTCGCCGACGATACCTATCGCACGCTGTCTGCGGTCGACTCGGCCGTGATGGTGATCGACGCCGCCAAGGGCATCGAGCCGCGTACGCTGAAACTGTTCGAAGTCTGCCGTTTGCGCGACATTCCGATCGTCACCTTCGTCAACAAGATGGACCGCGAAGCGCGCAACACGTTCGAGATCCTGGACGAGATCGAGCAGAAGCTGGCGCTGGATACCGCGCCGATGACCTGGCCGATCGGTCAGGGCAAGACGTTTTCGGGCACCTATCACCTGTCGGAAAACGCCGTACGCC
>NZ_DAMBUH010000016.1:27269-42311 GCF_032053605.1 Tianweitania sp. | reverse complement strand
AGGTCAACGGGCCGAACTCCGATAAGGTCGCCGGCCTGCTGCCGGAAAACGAGCGGGACACGCTGATCGAGGAACTGGAACTGGCGCGAGAGGCCTGCCGTCCGTTCGACATGAAGGCGTTCCGCGAAGGCCATCTGACGCCGGTTTATTTCGGCTCGGCGCTGCGCAATTACGGCGTGCGCGATCTGATCGAGGCGCTGGGCGAGTTCGCCCCGCCGCCGCGTGCGCAGGAGGGCGACAGCCGCACCGTGGAAGCCACGGAAGAGAAGATGACGTCCTTCGTCTTCAAGATCCAGGCCAACATGGATCCCAATCACCGCGACCGCATCGCCTTCGTGCGGGTATGCTCGGGCACGCTCCAGCGCGGCATGAAGGCCAAGCTGGTGCGTACCGGCAAGCCGATGTCGCTCACCGCGCCGCAATTCTTCTTCGCCCGCTCACGCATCACCGCTGACGAGGCCTATGCCGGTGATGTCGTGGGTATTCCCAACCACGGCACGTTGCGCATCGGCGACACGCTGACGGAGGGCGAGGAAATCCTGTTCCGCGGCGTGCCGAACTTCGCGCCGGAAATCTTGCGCCGTGTTCGTCTTGGCGACGCGATGAAGGCCAAGAAGCTCAAGGAAGCCCTGCAGCAGATGGCCGAAGAAGGCGTGGTGCAGCTGTTTTCGCCCGAAGACGGCTCGCCGGCCATCGTCGGCGTGGTGGGCGCCTTGCAGCTCGATGTTCTCAAGGAACGGCTTTCGGTGGAATATACGCTGCCGGTCGATTTCGAGATTGCGCGCTTTTCCGTGTGCCGCTGGATCTCAGCCGATAGTCCGGTAGAACTCAACCGGTTCATCGAGGCGCATCGCGGCGATATTGCCAGGGATCTCGACGATGATCCCGTTTTTCTCGCCCAGCACGAATTCGGCCTCAACTACGAGGCGGACCGCTGGAAGGCGATCAAGTTCGACGCCATCAAGGATTACCAGGTGCGCGAAGCGGCTTGAGCGCCGCGGCACCCAAACGAAAGCGACTAACCCATGACTGATTTTCCCGGCGTGCTCGCGCCTCTTGCGCAAGCATTGACCGAGCGCGGCTATTCCGCCCTCACCCCCGTGCAGGATGCCGTGCTGGCCCTCGAACCGGCCGGCGCGGACGCCCTTGTTTCCGCCCAGACCGGCTCCGGCAAGACGGTGGCCTTCGGCTTGGCGCTTGCGCCGACGCTGTTGGAAGATGCGGAACGTTTCGACGAGCCATCCCAGCCGCTGGCACTCGCCATTGCACCCACGCGCGAGCTGGCCTTGCAGGTCAAGCGCGAGCTGGAATGGCTTTACGCCAAGACCGGCGCCGTTGTCGTGTCCTGCGTCGGTGGCATGGATATGCGCTCCGAGCGCCGTGCCCTGGATAGGGGCTGTCACATCGTTGTCGGCACGCCCGGCCGTTTGCGCGACCATATCACCCGCCACGGGCTCGATATGAGCGAACTGCGCGCCGTCGTGCTCGATGAAGCCGACGAGATGCTCGACCTCGGTTTCCGCGAAGATCTCGAATTCATTCTCGGCTCCGCACCCGCCGATCGCCGCACCCTGATGTTCTCGGCAACCGTGTCGCGCCCGATCGCCGAACTCGCCAAGAGCTACCAGCGTGATGCGGTCCGTCTCGCAACGACGTCCGAGCGGACGCAGCATGTCGACATCGAATATCGCGCGTTGACCGTTGCGCAGGCCGATCGCGAAAACGCGATCATCAACGTTCTGCGCTATTACGAAGCGCCGAATGCCCTGGTGTTTTGCTCGACCCGCGCGGCGGTGAACCATCTGACGGCGCGCTTCAACAATCGCGGCTTCTCGGTTGTCGCGATGTCCGGCGAACTCAGCCAGAACGAGCGCACCCATGCGCTGCAAGCGATGCGTGACGGCCGCGCCCGCGTTTGTATCGCGACCGACGTTGCCGCACGCGGCATTGATCTGCCCGGCTTGGAACTCGTGATCCACGCCGACACGCCCACCAACCGCGAAACGCTGCTGCATCGCAGCGGCCGTACGGGTCGTGCCGGCCGCAAGGGCGTGTCGGTGCTGATCGTGCCGCAATCCGGG
The DNA here is from genome assembly GCF_032053605.1 of Tianweitania sp. Lineage (NCBI taxonomy): Bacteria > Pseudomonadati > Pseudomonadota > Alphaproteobacteria > Hyphomicrobiales > Phyllobacteriaceae > Tianweitania > Tianweitania sp. The sequence continues at coordinate 40,230 of NZ_DAMBUH010000016.1, read as the reverse complement.
CGCAAGCGCGTGGAACGCCTGCTGAGCTCGGCCAACGTCCAGGCCAACTGGGCGCGTCCGCCTTCGGCCGACGAGGTTCTGGCGCGTGACAATGAGCGCATCCTGGCCGATCCGGTCTTCACCGAGCCGCTGAGCGAGGATGAAGCGCCCTTCGTCACCGAACTGCTTGCCAAGCATGGCGCCGAGGCGATTGCCGCAGCCTATGTCCGCACCTTCCGCGCCAAGAACTCGGCGCCGGAAGATCTGATGGAAATCGCCGTCACCGGCGCGCCTGTTCCGTCCGAAAAGCGCGTCGAGCGCCGCGACGAGTTCGGGGAAAGCATCTGGATCTCGCTGTCGGTTGGCCGCAAGCAGAATGCCGAACCGCGCTGGCTCATTCCGATGCTGTGCAAGGCCGGCAAACTGTCGAAGAGCGATATCGGCCAGATCAAGCTGCAACAGGACGAGAGCCTGGTTCAGCTGGAAGCCCAGGCCGGCAACCGCTTCCTGCAAGCGTTGGGCAATCGCACGCTGGAACGCGGCATCACCGCTCGCGCCATCGAGGGCACACCGGATTTTGGTGCCCCATCCGGCGGTTACGAGAAGCGCGGACCGAAGAAGCCAGCCCATCGCGGTCAGGGTCCGAAGCCGGAAGGCAATTGGGCGAAGCCGGCGGCTAAAAAGCCTTATGCCAAGAAGGAAGGCGGCTTCGACAAGCCCTGGGCGGACAAGGGTCCGAAGAAGAGCAAGTCCTTCGGTGACAAGCCCCATGCGCCCGGCGGCAAGAAGTCCAAGCGCAAGCCGGACTAAGTTTTACACCTCGATGCCGTCGCCTGCTTCGATCAGCGAATGGAAGGCGATGCCATCGCGGGCCAGGAACTTGGCATAAGTCTGATGCCGCGCCTTAATGAAGAAGTCGCGGCAATAGCCTTCATGCACCCCAAGCACCGCCTTCGGCTTCAGGTCGCGGGCGAACGCATAAGCGCCTGTTTCGGTCAAAAAAGGCGCGGTGACCGGCAGGATCAGCAGGTCCATGCCCTTGTGATCGGCCAGCCGCGGATCGAAGGAATCGACGACATGCAGGATGCGGTCGTCAATTACGAAGGCCGTCACCTCCGGCAGGCTATCGTCGAGAATATCCTCGTGCTTGACGGTGATCGCCTCGAAGCCGATCGCGCCAAGTGAGAACCGGTCACCGTCGCCGATCACCCGCGCTACCACCATCCCTTCTTCCGCAAGCTTCGCCGCGACCTCGGCATTACCGGTGACCTCCGCCCCACTCAGCCGCACGATCGCCTTCAAGGCGGCGATATCCAGATGATCGGGATGGGTGTGGGTGATCAGGATCTGCCTGATATCCTCGAAGTCGGCGACATTCACGCGGTCTTCGATAAAGGACAGGAAGCCCGGATCGATCAGGACCTTCGTGCCGTCCTTTTCCAGAACCAGGCAGGAATGAATGAATTTGCGGATCAACATGCGGCCTCCGGGGGTTAGGACCAGAGCGCTCTCACGAAGCAGCGCGCCCATACCTATCTAAGGTGACACCTAGCGCGGAACCGGGAAGCGACGATGACCCTGCCCTTCGACAATTCTTATGCCCGTTTGCCCGAGCGCTTTTTCGCGCCGTTTCAGCCAAGTACAGTGTCGGCGCCGCTTCTGATCCAGCTCAACGAGCCGCTGGCGGAAGAGCTTGGCCTTGATGCCGAATGGCTGAAAAGCCCGGAGGGCCTGCAGATGCTGGCCGGCAACAGCTTTCCGGAAGGCGCGCAGCCCATTGCCATGGCTTACGCCGGCCACCAGTTCGGGCAGTTCTCACCGCAGCTGGGCGATGGTCGCGCAACCTTGCTGGGCGAAGTGGTCGATATCAAAGGCCGTCGCCGCGACATCCAGCTGAAGGGGTCTGGCCCTACGCCATTCTCGCGGCGCGGTGATGGTCGTGCGGCGATCGGGCCGGTGCTGCGCGAATATATCGTCAGCGAAGCCATGTCCGCGATGGGCATTCCCACGACACGTGCGCTGGCAGCTGTCTCCACCGGCGATCCGGTTTATCGCGAAACCGTGCTGCCGGGTGCTGTTCTGACACGCGTCGGGGCCAGCCATATCCGAGTCGGCACGTTCCAGTTCTTTGCCGCGCGCAGCGACGAGGAAGCCGTGAAGCTGCTCGCCGACCATGCCATCGCCCGGCATTACCCGAATGCGGCGAAGGCCGAAATTCCCTATCGTGCACTGCTGGAAGCCGTGATCGCGGCGCAGGCCTCATTAGTTGCGCGCTGGATGGGCGTTGGCTTCATCCATGGCGTGATGAACACCGACAATATGGCCGTGTCGGGCGAGACGATCGATTACGGTCCCTGCGCTTTCCTCGATACCTACGATCCCGCCAAAGTGTTTTCCTCGATCGACCAAGGCGGCCGCTACGCTTATGCCAACCAGCCGGGCATTGCGCAGTGGAACCTGGCGCGTCTTGCCGAAGCGCTCTTGCCGCTGCTGCATGAGGACCGCGACGAAGGCGTAAAGATCGCGCAGGCGCTGATTGCCGGTTTCCGCGCTCCTTTCGAGCAGGCTTACATGGCCGTGCTGCGCGCAAAGTTCGGGCTGCTGACGGAGGAAGAGGCGGATGGCGACCTCATGCAGGGCTTCCTCGACCGGATGGCGGAAGGCGGCGCGGATTTCACCCGCACCTTCCGTGCCCTGAATGCTGCGGCGGGGGACCCGGAACGGGACCGCGATGTCCGCGCCGAGTTCATCGACCCGATGCTGTACGAAACCTGGGCACCGGACTGGCGCGCGCGGCTTGCTTGCGAGCCGGGACAGGACGACGCCCGTTCTGAGGTGATGCGGCTGGCCAATCCCGCCTTCATCCCGCGCAACCACCGCATCGAGGAAGCGATCAAGGCGGCGGTCGAGAACGCCGACTTCACGCTGTTCCACCGCCTCAACACCGTCTTGGCGCGACCCTTCGACGATCAGCCCGAACAGGCCGATCTTGCGGTTGCGCCGGAGCCGGATCAGCGGGTCATGCGCACCTTCTGCGGTACGTGATCAGCCGAGCGCCCGGCGGGTAAGATCGATCAACAAGCGCGGCAGGATGTCGAAGCCATAGGGCACATGGATGCGCTCAAGCGGGGTATGATAATCGCGGCCCCATGGTCCGAGATTGATCGTCGGAACGCCTGCAACGCCGCCTTGTGCCGGCCAACGAATGCCGGCGGTCCACATCGGGGTGTTGGCGGCAACGACAGCCAGATCCGCCTCGTCGGCTTCGCCAAAGAAGCTCATATCGGAAATGCCGGCGAAATGGCCGGTGGTTTTCAGCGATACGCCGTATTGGCTTTGTGCCGAATTAGCGAGCGCTTCCGCTGCCTGATGCAGCTTGCGTGCGGCCGGCGCCTCAGACAGGTTGGTGGGAAGATAGGGGATCGAGCCGAAGCCCAGCACGATCGCCGGGCCTGAAAACCCGCTCAGCATCCAGGTGCGTTCCGTCAAGCGGCGGCATTGTTCGGGCAAAGACAGGCTGCTTGCCGCCAACTCACCAGCGAACTGTTCGATCAGGGAGGCGTGGTTGGCGTCAACCGCGACCGCCTTTTCCAGCAGCGCTTCATAGCGGTAAAGCGTGATCGGCCGATCGAGAACGGTTTCTCGACCCAGGCTTCGGGTTCCGGCCAGCCGCTTCTTCAGACCTTCGAGAAACGTATCTGCGGCTTCGCGGCACAGCGCCTCGAAGCTGTTCATCACCGTTTCGGGAGAGCGGCGATAGCTCAGCACGTTGAACGTCGCGAAGGCTGTGCCCGGCGTCGTCACATCATAGCCCGGCTTGCCGTCGCTGAGGCTGAGCAGGCTCGGCAAGGTTCCCGGCGTTTCGCCCGCGCTGTCATCAGTGAGTTCCGGCGCCCATTCCACCCGCGCCGCGATCGCACCTGCTAGAGCGCCGGCATTGATGCCAGCCAGTGGGAAGCCGCTATGAGCGGGAACACCCACGACATAAGCGGTCGGCAGCACCTTGCCGATCGTACCCAGCGCGATCACGCGCCCGCGGTGACCGTCTTCGCTATCGTCCGAAATCGCATCGAGATTGACCGCGCCGACGAGATCCAGCTCCTTGTTTCGCGCGATCTGCGGCAGCATCGCAGCGGCAGCGCGCGCGCCGACGGAATTCACCTCTTCATCGGGAACGGCCAGGAACAGAAGATTGCCGCTGCGGCTTTGGTCTGCAACGAAATCGGCACAGACGGCGAGGCCTGCCGCAAGACCCGCCTTCATGTCGAGAAGACCGCGGCCAGGCATGAAGTCGCCGCTTGTAAGATCTGCCTTTGCGCGCTGCTCGGCTGCGGTGTGGGCGGCGGTTTCCAGCCGCAATTTCAGTCGCTCGGCAAGCGCATCAGGTTGGGTGGCAAAAGCGCGTAGGTCGCCGTAATCGTCGATGCTGACTGTATCGAAATGGCCGGTCAGGATCAGCGTTTCGCGCCCGCTGCCGCGCAGCAGCATGGCGACGCAATGCCGACTATCCCCTTCTCGAACCGGGAAGCTCCAGCATTCGGCACCGGCAAAGATCGGATCGGCGGCCAGCGCATCGCGCAGCCACGGTCCGAGTGCCGCTTCGCCGGCACCGCCGCTGACACTCTCAATTTCCGTCAGCGCCAGCGCCCACCGGCGCGTGATCGCGGCTGTTTGTTCCTGTCCAAGCACCATGTCGTCCCTCCGTTCAGCCAGCTTGGAAGGCGCGGTGATCCAAGGCAAGCGGCTTTTGTAGAGACATCAAGAATGCGGGTACGCTATCTACAAACAGATGTTGACGTGATAGTCATGTGTTGTAAATGGCTTAAGGGAACGCGACTGACCCTACCTTGCTGAAAGATATAAGTGGATCGATGGACGACCTTGGCACGCAGGAACAAGCCGTCCTCCAGCTGATCACGGCGAACCCCTTCCTTGGTCAGCAGGAAATCGCCACCTCGCTCGGTCTGGCCCGCTCCACCGTCGCCGCGCATATCGTTGCGCTGGTGAACAAGGGCTATGTTCTCGGTCGCGGTTATGTTCTGCCGGCCTCGCAGCGCATGGTCTGCCTGGGCGGCGCTGTGTTCGACCGCAAATATCACGCCAAGCGCCCGCTGATCTTCGAGACCTCCAATCCCGTCAACAGCCACCGTTCCTTCGGTGGCGTTGCGCGCAACGTTGCGGAAAATCTTGCGCGGCTCGGCGTCGATCTCGGCTTCGTGTCGATCGTTGGCGATGACGAGACCGGCCGCGCATTGACGCGCCACCTCGCCGATCTCGGCGCCGATGTCAGCCAGGTCATCACGACATCCGAACGTCCCACCGCCGAATATGCCGCCATCCTTGGCGTCGAGAACGAGCTGGTGCTCGGCATCGCGGATATGGACGTGTTCGACCTGTTCTCACCCGCGCATCTCGACCGTATCTGGCCGCATCTGGCTTCAGCGGCCTGGGTCTTCATGGACTGCAACATGCCGGCCGCAACGATTGAGGCGCTGCTTCAACGCAAGGCTGGCGCGCGCTTCAAGCTGGCGGTGGATACGGTGTCGACGCCGAAGGCAGCACGACTGCCGAAGGATCTGTCCGGCATCGACCTGCTGTTCACCAACTTTGACGAGGCGAACACGCTGTTGGGTCTCACAGACGACGCACGGTTGCAGCCACGCGACGCCGCAGAAGCGTTGCGCGCTGCGGGTGTCGGCGAGGTGATCGTAACCATGGGGGCACAGGGTTATGCCGTGGCGACAAGCGCCGGCGTCGAGGTGATGCAGCCTGTGCCCGCCCAGCCCGTTGATGTCACCGGAGCGGGCGACGCCATGATCGCCGGTACGCTTTATCGCGTTCTTGCCGGCGATCCTCTCCCGCTTGCTGCTCGAACCGGCGCCCTGCTCGCGAGCCTCACCACCGAGAGCGAAGCCAGTGTTCGCCCCGACCTTTCCGCCCGCTTCCTCGAAGCCGGCATGCATCGCGTTTCCGCCCAGGGTGAATAAACCAGCGGGACCAACAAAGAAGGCAGATCTCATGAAAGACCTCATCAAGCTCAGCGCGGAAGTGGCCGACGCCCTCAAAGCCGGCGCACCGATCGTGGCGCTGGAATCCACCATCATCACCCACGGCATGCCTTATCCTGCCAATCTGGAAATGGCGCGCGGCGTGGAAGCGCTGATCCGTGCTGAGGGCGCAATTCCCGCCACCATCGCCGTGATCGACGGCGAGTTGCGCGTCGGGTTGGACGATGCCGATTTGGAAGCACTTGCGCAGGCGAAGACCGTCGTGAAAGCCTCCGGCCGTGATCTCGCCGCCGTGATGGTGCGCAAGCAGACGGCGGGCACCACCGTTTCGGCCACGATGCGGCTTGCCGAACTCGCCGGCATCGAAATCTTTGCGACCGGCGGTGTCGGCGGCGTGCATCGCGGCGCCGAGCAGAGTTTTGATATTTCCGCCGACCTCACCGAACTCGGCCAGACCGGCACGACCGTGATCTGCGCCGGCGTCAAGTCGATCCTGGATATCGCGAAGACGCTGGAAGTGCTGGAAACCCAGCGTGTGCCAGTCATCGCCTACGGCTCCGACGACTTCCCCGCCTTCTTCACCCGCTCCAGCGGCTTGAAGGCCGATCACCGCCTCGACTCCGTGGAGGAGATCGCTCAGGCCATGATCCTGCACCGCGCCATAGGCTCGCAGACCGGCATCCTGATCGCCAATCCGATCCCGGAGGCTGACGCGCTCGATCCATCCTTCATCGACGGCACGATCGATGATGCGGTTGCGGAAGCCGATGCCAACGGTGTGACCCGCAAGGAGCTGACACCGTTCCTGCTCGCCAAGATCAATGAGCTCTCGGAAGGCCGCAGTTTGAAGGCCAATATCGCGCTCGTGCGGAACAATGCGGCAATTGCGGCGAGAATTGCGGTTGCTCATGCCCGTTTTCGGTCTGAAAAGGCCTGATCGAGCTGGTATTTCCGGCCGGAATGACCGGAAAAATCCGAGAAATTTCGGTTACTCACAATTAACAATTGCGGCGGACCGCCGCCGCAATCCCGCTAGAGGTGCCACCCGCACAGCTAGCCATCTAAGCCGCTCAGGGTGCAAACCTCGCATTTTCATCACGCCGGTCGCCTCGACTTCCAGCCTAAGAAATCGAGACGACAACAACTTGTCGCTCAAGTCGAGATAGCGCAAGGCAGAATAAAGATCACTCGGTATATACTTTTACAAACCAGCAGCTACGTTGATGATCAACGCACTCTATACTGCAAGCAAGGCCATCCTCATCATCATGGTGGCTGGCTTGAAATTTGTTCACGGACGATGAGTCAACCCGTTCAAGCTTTACCTTTATAACAAATTCACACGCATTGATTCAAAGTGTGACGGCGCGTGATCGGAACCGAACGCGCCGCCGCCACTTTTGACCGGCAATTCACCTCCCGTCCGACTAACGGGAATTCCCCAAACGATGAAGAAGACCGTCCTTGCCAGCATGATGCTGGTTACCGGCCTTTGCCTGCCCACGATCGCCAATGCCCAATGTGGTGGCGCCTCGTGGTATGCTCTGACATCCAAGACCGCTTCCGGCGAGCGCATGAATGCCGCGGCCATGACAGCCGCCCATCGCAGCCTGCCTTTCGGCACCAAGATCAAGGTCACCAACAGCTCAAACGGCAAGGCCGTGGTTGTCCGGATCAATGATCGCGGTCCCTTCATCAAGGGTCGCATGCTTGACCTCTCCAAGGCCGCAGCCGGCAAACTCGGCTTCATAGGCAAGGGACACACCAAAATCTGCATCGAAAAGGCTTGAGACGTCCCAGCGAAGCTGCGGATAGTCGAGCTATCTTGTCGCCTGTCTTTTATCCTCGCTTGACCATGCAACGGCTGTGAACCTCAGGGTATCACCCTGTAGATATCAAGCTTGCCGTTGGCCGCCTTTGTTGGCTGCAGCCAAGCTGGCGCCGCTTTGCGGGCCAGCTCGGCCGCCAGGCTTTCCGGCGCCCTGACGACCAGCGATGCGGACTCCGGATTTCCGGGACACCACACGACGAGCGTGACACCCGAGCCCTGCAACAGGGAGCGTGCCGCTTCCGGCTCGGCCATCAAGGCTTGCAGCGCCAGGCGATTGCCGTCGTGGTTGCGATGATACGGCCCCGCAAACGCGCTGTGGCTGGTGTAGAGGAGAATGGCGGAACCGAGGTTGGTGGGCGCAAGCACCCTGCCCGTCGGCTCCTGCGCCAGTCCGGCATAATCGCGCTTGTCGTAACAGGACGTCGTGTTGTCCGGCATCATCGCTGAGGCCGTCTCGCCTTTTATAGCCGCAAGACCGGCATTGATGCCGACGCTAAGCGCAATCCAGCTGACGATGAACGACCCGATCCAGCTTCCGGCCATGACAAGCATATGCTTCGTCGTCGGCATCGCGCTTGCTTTACGCCGCGCATCGGCAATCCAGGATGCCAGCGCGATGGCGGTCAAGGGAAACAGGAACAGCGAGCCCCGGACCTGCCAGAGCGTCACGACATACGCCGCGAGCAGCATGGCCAGCACGAACAGGTCCGTCCTGCGCGGTTGGCGCCAGAGCCGAGCAAGCAGCACGGCGACCCCGAGCAGGGGATAAGCGTAATAGGTCACCAGTTCCGCCGGCTTGTTCTGCGAGAGATCCCAAGCCGACTGCGCCTCGGACACGCCTGCCAACCAATTCGCCTTCAGCCACGGATCGACCATGGCGTAGGGATCGGCGTGGCATTGTGGAAAGGCAAACACCAGCAAGCTAGCAGCCGCAGCGCCAAGGAGCGCCAAAGCAACAGCACGCCTCATTATGGAGCGTGACAAGGGCTTGATCGCAGTGATCGCGGCGAGACCGAAACCGGCAAGTGTAGCGATTGCCCATTGCACGACGGAAAAGGCGTCGCAGGCCGGCTGCATCCAACTGGAAGCGGGTATCGTGGCCACGAAAACGACACCTACGGTTATGGCAAAGCCCAGCCCGAAACCCACTGCCGTCGGGACTTCTTCTTCTCCTCGCCACAGAAAAGCCAAGGCAGCGCACAGTCCACCAACCGCCACATAGGGCGCGGTTTCCATACCAATGGCCAGCATCAGCGCAGCGGTCGCGCCGGCACCGGCCGCCGGCCACAAACTTCGCTGGCTTCCGACAAGTCCAGCCAGCATCGCCAGCGTCAGGGTCAGTTGGGCATTGTGATGATCCAGCGCGCTGGGCGCGAAGATGCCGACATAATACAGGCTGGTCGTGGCGATCACCGCAGCCGGCAACAAAGCGGCATCCCCCGCAAGGCGTCTGGCAACAAACAGGATTGAACTCAGCGCCCCAAAAAACAGCAGCAAAGGCCAGACCGTGGCCGCAATGTGCTCGGCGCGCTCGGGCCCGGCACCCAACGCCTTGCTAAGCCAAATCAGGCCCGCAATCGGCGCATCGATCAGCCGCGACCAGTGCATCACAAAACCGCCGGTCAAGCCCATGCGAACCTGATGCAGGTCGAACCAGCCTTGCCCGCCAAGCAGGTCGCGCACCTCAACGAGGCGCAACATGCTGTCATTGTCGCCGCGCCCTTCATGCAGCGCGGAAAAGCCGGAGCTGGCGTAAAGGAGAAGAAGAACAAACGTGGCGAGTGCCGCGGCGGCGAAAATGCGTTTCGGCCCCGCCGTGGTCGATGCCGGGGATGGTCGAGCGACCGAAGACGTGATGGTCATGCGAAAGCGCTTACTCTCACCGGCATAGGCCCTAGACGTTCTGTTCGTTGCCCGGTGGCTTCGCGCGCAAGGCGGGAATTTCCAGTACGCCGAGTAGAAAGGCGGAGAAGAAGACCTGGAAGGCAATGGCGATCAGCATCAATCCAAGCAGCACGACGCGCGGGATACTGGGATCGTTGAGCGGTCCAAAACTCATCGCCGCCCATGATCCAAATGCCGAACCAAACAAGATAAGCCCTACAAGAAGACATGCCCCGGCCCCTAGAGCCAAACGATCGGTGCTTATATGAGCCTTCAACCAGCGCGACGCCGCGTTCGGCGGGAGCAGGCCGGTGCGGTCGGCATAAAGGCGTGACAGCATTCCAAAGGTAACAAGTTGCACGCCGGTGACGACCATGAAGCACGCGGCCATGAACGTGTTCAGATCAAGCGTCAGGCTGTTGCTGAGCTGAACCGGACCTGCCGACAGCACAGCCGTCAGCGTCAGACCCACAGCACAAAGAAGCAAGCCCGGTATTACGAACAACCAGCGCGGGTTGTACATCAGCAGGAATTTTAGGTGGCGCCAGCCGTCGCGCCAGGTTTTCAGATGCGGCGCACGGCTGCGGCCATCCGGCTTCAGAGTCGTCGGCACTTCGGCAATCGTCAGACCAGCCAAGGCGCTGCGCACCACCATTTCGCTGGCAAATTCCATACCGGTCGTACGCAAGTCCAGCTTGCGGATACTATCCGCTCTGAAACCGCGCAGCCCGCAATGGAAGTCCCGTGCTTTCACATGGAAGAAGACCCGGCCGAGAAGGCTGAGAACAGGATTGCCGAGGTAGCGATGCAGGATCGGCATGGCACCCGGTTCGATCCCCCCTTTGAAGCGGTTACCCATGACCAAGTCTGCCCCGCTGCGTAGCGCCTCGACAAAAGGATCAAGCGCGCTGAAATCGTAGCTGTCATCGGCATCGCCCATGATGATGAAACGGCCGTGCGCTGCGGCAATGCCGCCGAGAAGTGCTGCGCCATAGCCCTTCTGCGACACAGGAACGACGCGCGCGCCCAATCCTGATGCGAGGTCCTGCGATCCATCCGTACTGCCATTATCGGCGATCACGATCTCGCCGACCACACCGCTGCGATCGAGGTAGGCTTTTGCCTTGTTGATGCAGGCAGCCAGTGTTTCCGCCTCGTTAAGGCAGGGCATCAGAACCGTCAGTTCGATGGCGACTCCCTGGAGGCGACCGGCTGGCGTGACTGCATTCATCTGGCCACTCCGAGTTGTACTGAGACAACGCAAGCAAACACAACACTGCGCCGATCGGTCGCGTTGGGGTTCTAGCGCAGCAAAGCTTCGAGCGCGTTAACGCCTCGGGCTGTTCTGTGGCAGCTGCACTTGTGCTGGATTGGCAGGCCGGGTGGAAAGGTCTAGAGCTTGCCCCACCTTCCCGCCCTGCCTCCCGGAGTTCGAACCGATGTCCCTGAAGATCGCCGTCCAGATGGATCACGTGTCCACCGTGCAGATCGCCGGTGACACGAGCTTCGCGCTTTCGCTGGAAGCGCAGCAGCGGGGGCATCAGTTGTTCCATTACACGCCTGACCGGCTTTCGCTCAGCGACGGCAAGGTTGTGGCGCGGGTGGAGGCGATGAAGCTTGCGGATCAGAAGGCCCGGCATTTCGAGCTCGGCGAGCCGGTTCGCACCGATTTGTCGGAAATGGACGTGATCCTGCTGCGCAAGGATCCGCCTTTCGACATGAACTACATCACGACGACCCACATCCTCGAGCGCATTCATCCCAAGACCCTTGTGGTCAACGATCCGGCCTGGGTGCGCAACAGCCCGGAAAAGATCTTCGTGACGGAGTTCGCGGAGCTCATGCCGGAAACGCTGATCACCAAGGATCCCCTGGAGGTCGCCGATTTCCGCCGAAAGCATGGCGACATCATCGTGAAACCGCTTTACGGCAATGGCGGCGCCGGCATCTTCCATCTCTTAGAGGCCGACCGCAACCTGGCTTCCTTGCTGGAAATGTTCGGGCAAATGTTCCGCGAGCCTTATATCGTGCAGCGCTACCTCAAGGATGTACGCAAGGGCGACAAGCGCATCATCCTGATCGACGGCGAGCCGGTCGGTGCCATCAACCGCGTTCCATCGGATACGGATTCGCGCTCCAACATGCATGTCGGCGGACGCGCTGAAAAAACCGAGCTGACCGACCGCGAGCGCGAAATCTGTAAGCGGATCGGCCCGTCCTTGCGCGAGCGCGGTTTTATCCTGGTCGGCATCGATGTCATTGGTGACTACATGACGGAGATCAACGTGACATCGCCGACTGGCATCCGTGAAGTCAAACGCTTTGGCGGCCAAGACATCGCGGGCTTGTTCTGGGACGTGGTGGAAGCCAAACGCCGCTGAGCCACACCGGCGACACGCTTTGTTCTGGCCACACAACCTCCTGCAACCAAAATACATCTTATTGGCTTGATTGTTCCCTTCTTGTTCTTGATTTGAGCTTGTTCTTGTGCTTTCCTTGACTTAAGGGAAGCACATTGAAGCAGGGGCATGCGGCGCCTCTGGGGAAGCAGGGGCACATGGTTTCGCGTGTAAGGACTGTCGCCTTCCAGGGCGTGGAAGCTGTGCCCGTGGATGTTCAGGTGATGATCGCGCCCGGCAAGATGGGCATGCAGATTGTCGGTCTGCCGGACAAGGCGGTGGCGGAAAGCCGTGAGCGGGTGCAGGCCGCCCTCCACGCATCCGGCCTGTCGATGCCCCCGAAGAAGGTCACGATCAATCTGGCGCCGGCCGACTTGCCCAAGGAGGGCAGCCACTACGATCTGCCGATCGCGCTCGGGCTGATGGCCGCGCTTGGCGCCATTCCTGCCGAAGCGCTAGGCGCATTTGTTGTTCTCGGTGAACTCTCGCTGGATGGCACGATCACACCCGTTGCCGGAGCATTGCCGGCTGCAATCGGCGCCCACGCCGACAACAAGGGGCTGATTTGCCCGCATGGCTGCGGCCCGGAAGCGGCCTGGGCGGGATCGGACATCGAGATCCTGGCACCGCGCAGTCTGATCGCACTGGCCAATCACTTCCGGGGAACGCAGATCCTGTCGCGACCGGAAGCGCGCATCCGCCCGCCCGCTTTGTCCACGCTTGATCTGGCTGACATCAAGGGTCAGGAAACCGCCAAGCGCGCGCTGGAAGTTGCCGCAGCCGGCGGGCACAACCTCTTAATGGTCGGGCCGCCAGGATCGGGCAAATCGATGCTTGCCCAGCGCATTCCCTCGATCCTG
>NZ_DAMBUH010000016.1:16719-27259 GCF_032053605.1 Tianweitania sp. | reverse complement strand
GCCACCACTGCATCCACGCGAGCTTCTCGAAGTCTCCATGATCGCCTCCATCGCAGGCGAGCTTGCGGATGGTCAGTTGACAGATCGCCGACCATTTCGCGCTCCGCATCATTCCGCGTCCATGGCGGCAATGGTGGGGGGCGGCTTGCGGGTGCGACCGGGCGAGGCCTCCATGGCGCATCACGGCATCCTGTTTCTCGACGAGTTTCCAGAATTCTCGCCCGCCGTGCTCGATTCGCTGCGCCAGCCGCTGGAAAGCGGCGAGTGTGTCATTGCGCGCGCCAACAACCGGGTCAGCTATCCTGCTCGCGTGCAACTGGTGGCCGCGATGAATCCGTGCCGCTGCGGCATGGCGGGCGAGCCAGGCTTCCAGTGTGCGAGAGGCCCACGCTGCCAGAGCGACTATCAGGCGCGGATCTCGGGGCCGCTGCTCGATCGTATCGATCTGCGCATCAACGTGCCGGCCGTCTCCGCCGCTGATCTGATCCGCCCATCGGCAGGCGCGGAAACGAGTGCCAGTGTGGCGGTGCGGGTTGCGCGCGCTCGCGAGATCCAGCAGGCGCGCTTTGCAGCGCTTGGGCAAAGCTCGACCACCACCAACGCGCATTGCGCGGCCGCCATCGTCGATACAATTGCGGCCCTGGATGCGCGTGGCACGTCCCTGCTGCGCGATGCCAGCGAGAAGCTGCAGTTTTCGGCACGCGCTTACCATCGGGTCTTGAGAGTTGCGCGAACGCTGGCGGATCTTGAGGGATCGGACGCCGTCAACCGCATTCATCTTGCCGAGGCGATTTCCTACCGGATGGCCGGAGAAGGCCAGATGCGGGCCGCTGCCTGAGGAAATCGGCGGCGCTTGGCTCGTCCTAGCCGCGCTGACTGCGCGGAAGAGGAGTGTCTCGTTCGGTTACTCGATCAGCCAAGCCTAGGGCAGGCCGAAGCGCTAGAGCGGCTTGACTTGCGCGCAAAAAGAAGAAGCTGTGCAAGCACAGCTCCTCAAGGCCTCACCCAAGCTTGCTTAATTCGTCGTGGAACGGACCGCACCCACCAGCGGCGACGTGCTGCCGCCGCGAATGCTGTTCCAGCGCCCGGAATGGTTTTCGGCCTGGCGCTTGAGGAAGCGGTAGCCGGTCTGTTCCCAGGCAAGAACCTGGTCGTTCAAGTTGTCGAGGATGTAGTCGCCGTGATCGGTGCGGACGGTCAGAACGGCATGGCCTTCGCCGTCAGGCTTGCGAACCACGGTCATCAGCAGGTTTGCGGAGGAAATCCCGCGCTGCATGAGAACCCGACGCTTTTGCAGGGCGAAATCTTCGCAGTCGCCTCGCTGGCCGCCTTCGCTGGGATAGGCCCACCATTCCTGACGGCCGTACAGGTCATTGTCGCTGACCGGCTCGACGCTGCGATTGACGGTCTGGTTGACCCGAGCGATCAGACCGAAGGTAGCGTCGGTCAAAGCGACCGGCTTCACATTGCTGCTGCGAATGGCGCATTCGCCGGGATAGCGCTTGCAGAATTCGTAATGGCCGATGGGCTGCGAGGTGATGCCGCCCACTTCCATTGCGGCTGCCTTGGCCTGCCCCCCGGCCGACACTGAAACCGCTGAAAACACAAGAGCGCCTGCCAGCAGGATCCCCTGTGTCCATCCGCGCGCGACCTTCATGGTGCCCTCGCCCCGCTTCCCCTCGTTAAGGAAAAATTAAGAGGAGTTACCAGGAAGAGTCAATTCACAGGGTCAAGATGCTTCTTCTTTTGGTTAAAGCCGCAAAGCTTTCCCCGGAAAACCGCCGGACGTTAGGCTTTGGCTGATCGTGCGATATAGCTATCCTGGCTATGAACGACCCGCGGTTTAGCTCCACCGGCCGATGGTCCGCCGTGTGCGCGCATGAAGTCGACGATGCGCGGCACGATCTCGGCCCGGAAGCGCGAGCCGTTAAAGACGCCGTAATGGCCGACGGTCGGCTGCACGTAGTGGCTCTTCTTTTCATCAGCCAGATTCGTGCAGAGGTCATGCGCGGCCTGCGTTTGACCGAGACCCGAAATGTCGTCGTTCTCGCCTTCGATCGTCAGCAGCGCGGTGTTGCGGATGGCGGACGGGTCGACGCGGGTGCCGCGATGTTTCATCGTCCCCTTCGGCAGGCGATGTTCGATGAAGACGGTTTCCACCGTTTGCAGGTAAAACTCTGCCGTAAGATCCATGACCGCGAGGTATTCGTCATAGAAATCGCGGTGCTTTTCCGCTGAATCGCCGTCGTTCTTCACCAGGTGCATGAAGAAGTCCTTATGCGCGCCGATGTGGCGGTCGAGGTTCATGCTCATGAAGCCGGTGAGTTGCAGGAAGCCGGGATACACATCGCGCATGAAGCCGGGCTCGGGGAACGGCACCTGCATGATGACATTGCTGCGGAACCAGTCGAGATCATGCTCGGCGGCGAGATTGTTGACGGCCGTCGGATTACGGCGCGTATCGATCGGTCCGCCCATCAGCGTCATGCTCGCGGGAGCGAACGGGTCGCCGCGCTGCTCCATGATGGCGACCGCTGCGAGCACCGGAACGGAGGGCTGGCAGACGGCCATGACATGGGTGTCGGGGCCAAGTTCATGCAGCATGTCGATGACATAGTCGATGTAGTCGTCCAGGTCGAAGCGCCCTTCAGACTGCGGCACCATGCGGGCATCGGTCCAGTCCGTGATGTAGACTTCGGCATGGCTCATCATGGACTCCACCGTGCCGCGCAGCAGGGTGGCGTAGTGGCCGGACATAGGGGCAACGATCAGCAGCTTGGGGTCGGGAGCACGTTCGGCGGGAAGATCGCGCTCGAAATGGATCAATTTACAGAAGGGTTTAGCCCAAACAATCTCTTCGGTGACGGGAACGGTTTGGGTGCCGACTTTGGCGGTGGGGAGATTGAAAGCTGGTTTGCCGTATTGCCGGGTGGTGCGCTCGAAAAGCTCGGCGCTGGCGGCGATGGTGCGACCAAAAACGGTTTCCGTGAAAGGGTTTAGCGGATTGGTGTAGAGCGTGCGCACGGCTTCGGCTACCGCGCGCGAAGGTTGCAGCGCGGCATGTTGCAAAGCATAGAACTGATAGAACATCGGAATTCCCAGGCGCGTTGCGGCTCACCGAGCCTGTGAAAGCATGGGCGTTAAACTAGGTCTCGCGATGTTGCGTTGCAATAGGGGGTGCGTTGCCGCGCAAAACAGCGATATGGCAACGCAGAATACCCGAATTAAGTGGCAGCGCCCTCTACAATGATCATTTCGGCGTCGGCGCATTCCTGCCGGATCGCCTTGGCAGCCTGATACTCGGCCGAGTCGTAACATTGACGCGCGATATCGACTGACTCGAATTCGATGACGACATTCCGTCCACGTGCCTTGCCCTCGAGCTCCGTCACTTCGCCGCCGCGTGCGAGGAACTTTGCGCCATAGCGTTCGAAGGCCGGCTTGGCGGTCGAGACGTAATCCTTGTAGCGCTCGGGGTCGCGGACATCGACGCGCGCGATCCAGTATCCTTTAGCCATGATCTCCTCCTTCAGCCTTGCATGTCAGCCAGAATGGCCTGTGCGGCAGCCTTGCGATCCGCAGCTTTCACGATCGGGCGGCCGACCACAAGATGGGTGGCGCCGGAACGCAGAGCGTCGGCCGGGGTCATCACGCGCTTCTGGTCGCCATGATCAGAACCGGCCGGCCGGATGCCGGGGGTGACGATCGCGAGATCGGGTCCGACGATTCCACGGACGTGGCGCGCTTCCGCCGCAGAGCAGACGATGCCGCCCATGCCGGCTTGCCGGGCCTGTTCGGCACGGCGCAGCACGAGGGCTTGCGGGTCGATGTCATAGCCGGCTTCGCGGAGATCCTCGGCATCCATGGAGGTGAGGACGGTGACGCCGAGCAGGCAAAGGTCGGTACCGCGAGCGGCTTCCACGGCCGCGCGCATCGCTTTCGGGTAGGCATGCAAAGTCAGCATGGAAGCGCCGATGCCGAGTACGCTTTCTACGCCCTTGGCAACCGTGTTGTCGATGTCGAGCAGCTTGAGATCGAGGAAGACCTGCTTGCCGTTCTGTACCAGTTCGCGCGCGAGATCGAGGCCGCCGGCAAAGGCGAGCTGGTAGCCGATCTTGTAGAAGGAGACGGTGTCGCCGAGCTCGCTGATAACGGCCGATGCAATCGCCAACTCCGGCACGTCGAGCCCTACGATCAGCCGGTCGCGCGCATTGGTCATGGTTCTACTCTCTTCGACAGTTGGATCGCGCGCTCTACCAAAACGCGGCATGTGGTATCCATCTGCCTGTTCGAGCGCTCGTCCACAAGGGCGCCGTTCTCGTCGAACGCCTTGGAAGCGTGGGCGATGGAGCATTGCGGCGTGATGACTTCGGCACCTACCGCCATGAGAACGGCGCGCAGATGGTAAAGACCGCGCATGCCGGCAAAGGCGCCGTCGGAGGAGGAGCAGAGCGCAACCGCCTTGTCGCTGAACGGACGGACGTCGCGGTTGCCGTCGCGGCGGATGCGGCTGACCCAATCCAGTGCGTTCTTCAAGAGAGGCGGGATGGAGGCGTTGTATTCGGGGCTGGCGATCAGCAAACCGTCATGTGCGAGGATCTGCCGGCCAAGCTGAAGGGCCGGCTGCGGGATGCCCTTCTCGCGCTCCAGGTCTTCATCCATCAGCGGCAGAGGGTAATCGCCGAGCGAGATGCGCGTGCCCTCGGCGCCAGCCAGTGCCAGTTCTCGCTGGGCGACGTCGGCGGTCTTGCCGCTGAAAGCGCCGGTTCGGACCGAGCCGGCGAAAACCAGGATACGCGGGATCAGCATTTCACCCCGGCTCAAATCTTCCAGGGGCGGCGATAGATCCAGAGCTGTGCGGGCGGAATGTTACGCAGCATGAAGTCGAAATGCTCGACCGTGTAGTTGCCTTTGCCCGGCGGCACTGGCGACAGCGTGCCGTAGGTGATCTGCACGATCGGCCGGCCCGCCGGCATGCGATCAAGCAGGTTCTCGACATAGCGGATGCGCTGCGGAACCTTGAAGCTCAGCAGGGGAACGGCCGAGATGATGCTGTCGAAGCTCGTACCGGCCTTGTCGCCCAGCGTTGTGTCGAGGTCGAAGGCATCGCCATGGATGACGTTCACGTCCGGATATTGGGCGCGCAGATGCGAAACGAAATCTTCCGAATATTCGATCGACCAGAGATCGGCTGGCTTCACGCCGCATGCAAGGATTGCCTTGGTGATGACGCCAGTGCCTGGCCCGAGTTCGAGGACCGGCAAGCCGGACGCCGGCTGCACGACGGAGGCCATGCGCTTTGCGGTGAAGGAACTGGTGGGAATGATCGCGCCGACGGCTTTCGGCTTGTCGATCCAGCCCTTGAAGAACTTGAGTTCCTCGTCGAACCGCTCGGTGATCGACTTCTTCCTACCAGCACCAACCATGCAGTCGTCCTTCTCCATGCAACTGCGCCAGATAAATGTCAGATTGCGGCGTTTTCAATGCCGCAACGTCATGACTGCATTCATCAGTCTCCGAAGGACTCAAAGAAGTCCTTCATGCGGGAAAAGAAGCCGCTGGAATTGGGCGAGTTTTCCTTCGAGGACAGCTGCTCGAACTCTTCCAGCAATTCGCGCTGGCGGCGCGTGAGGTTCTGCGGCGTTTCGATGTCGACCTGGATGTAAAGGTCACCGACCGTTGCCTGGCGTAGAACCGGCATGCCCTTGGAGCGCAGACGGAACTGGCGTCCGTTCTGCGTGCCTTCCGGCACTTTGACGCGGGTTTGCGTGCCGTCCAGCGTGGTCACCTCGAACTGACCGCCGAGGGCTGCCGTGGTCATCGAGATCGGCACCTTGCAATAAAGGTCGGCGCCGTCGCGCTGGAAGAACTCGTGCGGCTTGACGGACAGGAAGATGTAGAGATCGCCGGACGGACCGCCACGCATGCCGGCCTCGCCTTCACCGGACAAACGGATACGGGTGCCATCTTCAATGCCGGCCGGGATGTTGACGGACAGCGAACGCTCTTCGGTGAGACGGCCCTGTCCGGCGCATTTCGGGCAAGGATCCTTGATGGTTTGGCCGCGGCCCTGACATTGCGGGCAGGTGCGCTCGACCGAAAAGAAGCCCTGGGCTGCACGAACGCGGCCGGTGCCGGAGCACATGGAGCAGGTAACGGGCTGCGTGCCGGGCT
Organism: Tianweitania sp.; assembly: GCF_032053605.1. Classification (NCBI taxonomy): domain Bacteria; kingdom Pseudomonadati; phylum Pseudomonadota; class Alphaproteobacteria; order Hyphomicrobiales; family Phyllobacteriaceae; genus Tianweitania; species Tianweitania sp. Next base: position 21,085 of record NZ_DAMBUH010000016.1, on the reverse strand, counting down.
TGGCGCCGCTGCCGCCGCATTCGTCACAGGTGATGGACGAGGGAACGCGAACCTCGGCGGTCTTGCCGGTAAAGGCTTCGCCGAGTGAGATTTCCATATTGTAGCGCAGATCGCTGCCGCGCTCGCGGCCGTTGGCGGAGCGGCGCTGGCGACCGCCGCCCATCATCTCGCCGAAAATATCTTCGAATATGTCCGAGAAGCCGCCAGCCTGGCCGAAGCCGCTACCCCCGCGAGAGCCGCCCATGCCGTTTTCAAAGGCCGCATGGCCGAAGCGATCATAGGCCGCGCGCTTTTGCGGGTCCTTCAGGCACTCATAGGCTTCGCCAATTTCCTTGAACTTGCGTTCGGCCTCTGCATCCCCCGGATTGCGGTCGGGATGGTACTGCATCGCGAGTTTGCGGAAGGCTGACTTCAGCTCTTTTTCGTCGGCGCCCTTCTGGACGCCGAGCATCTCGTAGTAATCGGCCTTGCTCATATCGCGCTATCGGGACCCTGGGATTGATGTGTCGGAGGGCGAAATCGCCGGAGCGGGTTCGACTTCAAGTAATGAAGCACGGCCCGCTATGCCATAGCGGCGTCCACACACCCATCGTTTTTTATCAATTGGTGATCGGCTCAGCTTAGACCGAGCCTGCTTCCGTCAAGACAAAGCCCGGCGCTTTGCGGCACCGGGCTTCGTTTCACGTGAGTCGTGCAGAAGCTCGCGATCAGGCGGTCTTCTTCTTGTCGTCTTCGTCGATCTCTTCGAAGTCGGCATCCACCACGTCTTCACCGGCCTTGCGGGCATCAGCCTGAGCGTCCGCTTCCGCGGCTTCAGACTGGCTGGCCTCGTACATGGCCTGGCCGAGCTTCATCGACACCTCAGCCAGAGCATTGCTCTTGGCCTTAATGTCTTCGGCATCGTCACCTTCAACCGCCGTCTTCAGCGCGGCGATGGCATCGGCGATCGCGGTGCGATCGGCTTCCGAAACCTTGTCACCGTAATCGGCCAGCGACTTCTCGGATGAGTGGATCAGACCTTCAGCCTGGTTCTTGGCCTCAACCGCAGCGCGACGCTTCTTGTCGGCGTCGGCATTGGCCTCCGCGTCCTTCACCATCTTCTCGATGTCGGCATCCGACAAACCGCCGGAAGCCTGAATGCGGATCTGGTGCTCCTTGCCGGTGCCCTTGTCCTTGGCCGACACGTTGACGATGCCGTTGGCGTCGATGTCGAAGGTCACTTCGATCTGCGGCACGCCGCGCGGTGCCGGCGGGATGCCGACGAGATCGAACTGGCCAAGCGCCTTGTTGTCGGCAGCCATCTCGCGCTCGCCCTGGAACACCCGGATCGTCACGGCGCCCTGGTTATCCTCGGCGGTCGAGAAGACCTGGCTTTTCTTGGTCGGGATCGTGGTGTTGCGGTCGATCAGGCGGGTGAACACGCCACCCAGGGTTTCGATGCCGAGCGACAGCGGGGTCACGTCGAGCAGCAGCACGTCCTTGACGTCGCCCTGGAGAACGCCCGCCTGGATGGCGGCGCCGAGTGCGACGACCTCATCCGGGTTCACGCCCTTGTGCGGCTCCTTGCCGAAGAACTGCTTCACGATCTCCTGGATCTTGGGCATGCGGGTCATGCCGCCGACCAGAATCACCTCGTCGATCTCGCCAGCCTTGAGCGACGCATCCTTGAGCGCTGCCTTGCAGGGCTCGATCGTGCGCTGAACGAGATCGTCCACCAGCTGCTCGAACTTGGAGCGGGTGAGCTTCATCGTCAGATGCTTCGGGCCGGAAGCATCGGCGGTGATGAAGGGCAGGTTGATCTCGGTCTGCTGAGCCGAAGACAGCTCGATCTTGGCCTTTTCGGCGGCTTCCTTGAGGCGCTGAAGAGCGAGCTTATCGTTCTTCAGGTCGATGCCCTGTTCCTTCTTGAACTCGGCAGCGAGGTACTCGACGAGACGCAGGTCGAAATCTTCACCGCCCAGGAAGGTGTCGCCGTTGGTCGACTTCACTTCGAACACGCCGTCGCCGATTTCCAGCACGGAGATATCGAAGGTGCCGCCGCCAAGATCGTAAACGGCGATCGTCTTGCCGTCCTTTTTGTCCAGGCCATAGGCCAGAGCAGCTGCGGTCGGCTCGTTGATAATGCGCAGGACTTCAAGACCGGCGATCTTGCCGGCATCCTTGGTTGCCTGACGCTGCGCGTCGTTGAAGTAGGCGGGAACGGTGATGACGGCCTTCTCGACCTTTTCGCCGAGATAGGATTCAGCCGTTTCCTTCATCTTCTGAAGGATCATGGCCGAGATCTGAGCCGGCGACTGCTTGTTGCCGCGCGTCTCGACCCAGGCATCGCCGTTGTCACCCTTGGCGATCGTGTAGGGAACGAGGCCCTGGTCCTTCTTGGTCACCGGATCATCGAAGCGGCGGCCGATCAGGCGCTTCACTGCGAAGATGGTGTTTTCCGGATTGGTGACGCCCTGACGCTTGGCCGGCTGGCCAACGAGGCGCTCGTCGGAATCGGTGAAAGCGACGATCGACGGCGTGGTACGCGCGCCTTCCGCATTCTCGATGACCTTCGCATCCTTGCCGTCCATGACGGCGACGCAGGAATTGGTCGTTCCCAGATCGATACCAATGACTTTAGCCATGTTGTTTCTCCATTTAGCGAACAGCGATGGGACCCGGAAACGGCGTTCCCTTTGCTGCCCCTGTCACACGAAATCCCCGGTCAGGGTCCGATCACGAACCCGTCACCGTGGCGTTGCGGCGTATATAAGAAGGGCAGTTTTTGCGCGCAAGTCGAGTGTGCGCCGCGATTGTATCTTTGTGACACGATCACTCGCCAGCGCGCCGACCTCGTCAGCTAACGGCGTAGCGAAGATTGACGATGCCGTGGTCGAGCTGCTCGCAGGCTTTGAGCGACAGCTGCACCTTGCCGGCGAGGCCATCTGGGCCCGCATCGATAAAGGCCTGGCGCTCCGGGTTGCCGTCCACGGCCGGTGCAATCAGGAGGCTGATTTCGTCAACCAGGCCGGCTGCAAGGAACGATCCGTTGATGCCCGCACCGCCTTCGAGCAGCAGGTGCTTGATGCCGAGTTCGCGGTTCAGCACTTCAAGGGCTTCGGCCAAGTCGATGTCGGACTGTTCGGCGACAATATAGGACACGCCGTCGCTGGCGAGTTCGGCCAGATGGGTGTCGGACACATCGGCGCCGAGGAGAACCACGACATGGTCCCCGCCGACATCCGGCTTGTCAAAGTGGAGCTTGCCGGAGCGATCGAGCGCGATGGCGTAGGTGCCGGCATCGCGGTTGGCAAAGTGGAACGGACGCTCGACCTCCGGGCCGGCCTCGGCAGGCGGATGGGCCGGCGCCTTGCTCATCTCGGCCATGGTGACGCGGCCGACGATCCAGGCATCGCCATTCAGCTGATCGTGGATCGTCTCGTAAGCGCCAGTCCAGTCGCTGCGCTGGCCGTCCGGGCTCGTCGTCCAGCGGCTGGGATGAAGGCGTCCGTCGATGGAGGACACCATCAGGCAGGTCACATGCGGCTTCATGCGCGGGTTCCTTGCTGTTGTCGTGGGATGCGGCTCAAGCGGAGCCACCGAGATAATCGTCGTCAGCGACCTTGTGGAGCCAGGTGACGGACACGCCATCCTTGACCTCGGCGATCGCGATATGGGTCATGGCGCAATCAGGTGCGGCGCCGTGCCAATGCACCTCATTGGGCGCGAAAAACACGATGTCGCCGGGGCGGATCTCTTCGACCGGACCGCCTTCACGCTGCGCGCGGCCGAGACCGGAGACGACAAGGAGCGTTTGGCCGAGGGGATGCGTGTGCCAGGCCGTGCGTGCGCCGGGCTCGAACGTCACGGTGGCGCTGTTCAAGCCGCCGCTGCCGGTGAAGGGCGCATCGAGGCGCACCGTTCCCGTGAAATACTCCTCCGGGCCCTTCTTCGAAGGCACGGATCCGCTTCGCTTGATCTCCACGGTTTGATCCTTTCCCGGCTGAGCCAATAGCTTCTTCAGCCGGGAGATAGGATCACCCGCTCCAGATACCAGCCTCAGCCGCGCAGCACGCCGCCGATCTGCTTGCCGACATTGGCGACGATCTTGGCGGCGAGTGCCTCGAAATCCTCTTCCGTCAGCGTCTTGTCGGTCGGCTGGATCGCCACTTCGATTGCCACCGACTTCTTGTTTTCGCCAAGCGAGGCGCCTTCGAAGATGTCGAACACGGACACTCCAGTGATCAGCTTCTTGTCGGCGCCGAGCGCGGCCTTGGTGAGCGAACCGGCTTCCACCGTGCGATCCACCACGAAGGCGAAATCGCGCTTCACGGCCTGGAAGTTAGAGAGTTCGAGCTTCGGCTTGGTGCGCGTCGGCTTCTGCTTC
>NZ_DAMBUH010000016.1:0-16678 GCF_032053605.1 Tianweitania sp. | reverse complement strand
GCCGGCGAGCGGGCCGGATGCATCGAGCAGGTCGAGCGTGTCGGGGTGGAACTCGCCGAAGGTGCCGAGCACGGTCTTCGGGCCGAGCTTGATCGTGCCCGAGCGGCCCGGATGATACCAGGAGGGACCGCCGGCCTCGACCTGCAGCTTGTCGACCGGTGCGCCGCAGGCTTCGAGGGCCGCAAAAACGTCGGCCTTGGCGTCGAACACGCCGACCGACTTGGCAACACCCGACCAATGACGGCCGGCGCCTTCCAGCGTCCCGGTGCCACGGCGGATGCCCGCTGCGACGCGACGCTGCTTGTCCGGTGTATTGCCCTCATAGGTGCCGGACACTTCAAACAAGGCGACGTCGCCGATGCCGCGATCGGCATTGCGCTGGGCAGCCGCAATTAGGCCGGGCAGCAGCGAAGGGCGCATGTCGGACATATCGGCAGCAATCGGATTGGCGAGCTTCAGGCCGATGTCCCCACCGCCGAAGGCCTTGGCCTGCGCTTCCGGAATGAAGGACCAGGTGATCGCTTCCATCATGCCGCGCACGGCCAGCGCACGGCGGGCGTTGCGGGTGCGGATCTGCAACGTGGTGAGGATGCGGCCGTTGACGGCATCCAGGCTCGCCAGCGGCGTGGAGGCAATCTTGTCGACGCCCACCATGCGCATGACTTCTTCCACGAGGTCGGCCTTGCCATCCACATCCGGGCGCCAAGACGGCACGGTGACATCGACGACATAGCCGGCGCCATTGATGCCGAAGCCCAAGCGCTGGAGAATTTCCAGGCTCTGCTCGCCCGGCACATCGAGGCCGGTCAGCCGCTTCACTTCGGTGACCGGGAAGGTGATGAGCTTGGGCGTATAACCGGCATAACCGACGACACGGCTTTCTGTCGGCTGACCGCCGCAGAGATCTAGGACGAGTTCGGTGGCTCGCTCGAGGCCCGGAACCATATATTCAGGATCGACGCCGCGCTCGAAGCGGTAGCGCGCATCGGTGATGATGCCCAACGAACGTCCAGTGCGGGCAACGTTCAGCGGCTCCCACAGCGCGGACTCAATCAGCACGTCCGTGGTGTTTTCATCGCAGCCGGAATGCTCGCCGCCCATGACGCCGGCGATGGATTCAACGCCATTGTCATCCGCGATGACGCAGATCTCAGGGTTGAGCTTGTAGTCGCGCCCGTCGAGCGCCAGCAGCGTTTCGCCATCCCGCGCCCGGCGCACGGTGAGGTTGCCCTTCACCTTGGCGGCGTCGAAGACGTGCAGCGGACGACCCTGATCGAAGGTCAGGTAATTGGTGATGTCGACCAGCGCATTGATGGGGCGCAGGCCGATGCTGAGCAGACGCTGCTGCATCCACTTGGGCGACGGGTCATTCTTGACTCCGCGCACCAGCCGCAGCGCGAAGCCGGGGCAGAGCGAAGGCGTGCCGCCGAACTCCAGCCTGACATCGATCGGACACTCGCCGGAGGCTTCGAAGACGGGGACCGCTGGCACCTTAAGCGTGCCGAGGCCCGATGCCGCGAGGTCGCGCGCAATGCCGTAAACGCCGGTGGCGTCGGGATGGTTGGGCGTCAGGTTGATGTCGATGACGGGATCGTCGAGGTGGGCCCAGCTCGCATAAGACTGACCGACCGGCGCATCTTCCGGCAGCTCGATAATGCCGTTATGCTCGTCGGAGAGTTCCAACTCGCGCTCAGAGCACATCATGCCGCGGCTTTCGACACCGCGAATGTTGCCGACCGACAGGGTCACGTCGATGCCAGGCACATAGGTGCCGGGCGCGGCGAAAGCACCAACGAGGCCGGCGCGCGCATTGGGCGCACCGCAAACAACCTGGATCGGAGCGCCCTGTCCGACATCCACGGATAGGACCTGCAGCTTGTCGGCGTCGGGATGCCGCTCGGCGGTTAGAACCCGGGCAATGGTGAAGGGGCGCAGGCCAGCCTTGTCATCGACGGATTCGACTTCAAGACCGATTGCGGTCAGCCGCTCAACGATCTGTTCGAGCGAGGCGTCGGTTTCCAGATGGTCTTTCAGCCAGGATAAAGTGAGCTTCATTCAATCAATCCTCGTCCCGCATCTTCGCCCATTTCAGGCCGGCATCGCCGGAGCTGGCTCCGACCCAGGCGCGCGATTTCGGTGCGGCGTCCACCAGAAACTCGATCGCGTCAGCGCCATCGCCGGAGGCCTTACGGTAGCCGACGATCTTGCCCTGGCGATAAGAGGGCTGGGCCTTGGATACATGCAGAGCGAGATAAGCGCCCGCCGTCAGGCTCTGGTCGACATTGGCTTCCGGAACGGTCCATGATCCCGTCCAAAAGCGGCCGTCGCCGAGATCGATGACGCCGTAATCCTTCTCGCCCACAAAGTGGTAGCCACTGACCACCATGTTGGTGCGCGACGGGCTCGTGCCTGCGCCAATGCGCGCTGTAGAGCGCGCGGGTGCGCGGGTCGTGCTGGTGCTTCTGCTGGCGCCGATCGCCGGCTTGCGCTCGGCAAGATCGAGATCGCACATCGCGATCAGATCGTCGGCACGCAGACGCACGGCATTCTCACGAATGATCTCGACCTTCTTCTTGTCGAGCGCCGCCAGGCTTTCTGGCGTGAATTTGTGTTTAACCGGATTAGCCAAGATAATTCCTTAAGAGCTCAAGCCGCCGAACAAGGTCGGCATGTCGAGCGGGCGGAAGCCGTAGTGCTGGAGCCAGCGAACATCGGCGTCGAAGAAAGCGCGCAGGTCGGGCATGCCGTATTTCAGCATGGCGATGCGATCGATGCCCATGCCCCAGGCAAAGCCCTGATATTCGTCGGGATCGAGACCGCCGGCGCGCAGGACGTTGGGGTGCACCATGCCGCAACCGAGGATCTCCATCCAGTCATTGCCCTCGCCAAAGCGCACTTCGCCCGGGCGCGAGCGGTCGCACTGAATGTCGACTTCCATCGACGGCTCGGTGAAGGGGAAGAAGCTCGGGCGGAAGCGCATGGTGACAGACGGCACTTCGAAGAACGCCTTGCAGAACTCTTCCAGCACCCATTTCAGGTTGCCGATATTGGCGGATTTGTCGACCACCAGACCTTCGACCTGATGGAACATCGGCGAATGGGTGGCGTCGGAATCCTGGCGATAGGTCTTGCCGGGAATGACGATGCGGATCGGCGGCTTCTGCATTTCCATCGTGCGGATCTGCACAGGCGAGGTGTGAGTGCGCAGCAGCTTGCGCTCGCCGTTCTCATCCGGCTGGAAGAAGAAGGTGTCGTGCATTTCGCGCGCCGGATGACCTTCGGGGAAGTTCAGCGCCGTGAAGTTGTAGTAGTCGCTTTCGACATCCGGCCCTTCGGCGATCGAAAAGCCGAGATCGCCGAAAATCGCGGCAATCTCGTCGATGACCTGGCTGATCGGATGGATGCGGCCGCGTTCGGCCGGCGATGAGCGCACCGGCAGCGTCACGTCGAGCTTTTCCGACGCGAGGCGGGCAGCGACCGCAACCTGCCGAAGCTCGGTCTTGCGGGCGGCGAGGGATTCGGTGACCCGGTTCTTCAAGCCGTTGATGGCCGGTCCCTGAACCTGACGCTCTTCGGCCGACATGCCGCCCAGCGTCTTCAGCTTCTCGGAAATGGAGCCCTTTTTGCCAAGCGCTGCGACACGCACGGCTTCGAGCGACGCCTCGTCGCCAGCGGCATGAATGTCGGCCATCACGCCGGTTTCAAGGGTGGCCAGATCGGTGTTGGTGACGTCCACAGCGGTTTCTCGCTTTTTGCATAAGAAAAACCCGCGCTAGCCCTGCCAGCGCGGGTTTCCCAAATCAGAATAGAACGTGCTTGGGAAGCGCTAGCAGTTAAGCAACAGCGCGTTCAAAAGCACCCGGCGTGGTGTCCTTGAGGTATTCCAGCGCAACCTTGGCCTTCTCGACCAAAGCAGCGAAGGCCACCGGCTCATGGATCGCCATGTCCGACAGGATCTTGCGATCGATCTCGATGCCAGCCTTGTTCAGACCGTCGATGAAACGACCATAGGTCAGGCCATGCTCGCGGGTGGCGGCGTTGATGCGCTGAACCCACAGAGCGCGGAAGTTGCGCTTGCGATTCTTGCGATCGCGGTAAGCATATTGCAGCGACTTTTCGACTGCCTGCTTGGCGATGCGGATGGTGTTCTTGCGACGGCCATAGAAGCCCTTGGCGGCGTCCAGAACCTTCTTGTGCTTGGCGTGGGACGTTACGCCCCGTTTGACACGTGCCATGTCATGATCTCCTTAAAACGCGATCCAGTGAACGACTTAGAGGCCGTTCGGGAGGAAATTCGTGATGACCTTCTTGGCGTCCGGTTCAGCAAGAACCATCGTGCCGCGCGCATCGCGAATGAACTTGTTGGAGCGCTTGATCATGCCGTGGCGCTTGCCAGCAGCAGCTGCCAGCACCTTGCCGGTGCCGGTGATCTTGAACCGCTTCTTTGCAGCGGACTTGGTCTTCATCTTGGGCATTTTGCTCTTGCTCCATTCTTATGGCGCCGATCGGCACCTTTATCGGTTCGAGCCTTGGTTGAAGACCGGGGGCTCAAACAGCATTGAGAGCCGCCACGGCATGCCCTGCCGGACGGCTCCTTTAACGGGGCGCTCTTTAACAGCGAAAACGGCCCCGATCAAGGGGCCGCACCGCTTTGAGCGCACCGAATTCTCAGGCGGAACTGGCGCGCTTTAACGCGGCGCCAGCACCATCATCATCTGACGGCCTTCGAGCTTCGGCTCGGCCTCGACCTTGGCGATGGTCTCGGTTTCCGCCTTGACGCGGTTCAGGAGGGCCATGCCGAGTTCCATATGCGCCATTTCGCGGCCGCGGAAGCGTAGGGTCAGCTTGACCTTGTCGCCTTCCTCGAAGAAGCGGTGAACGGCGCGCATCTTCACGTCATAATCATGCGTGTCGATGTTGGGACGCATCTTGATCTCCTTGATCTCGATGGTCTTCTGATTCTTGCGCGCTTCGGCGGCCTTCTTCTGGCTGGCATATTTCAGCTTGCCGAGATCGAGGATCTTGCAGACCGGCGGCTCGGCATTGGGGGAAATTTCCACGAGATCAAGCCCAGCCTGCTCGGCGATCTCAAGCGCTTCCTGAATAGAGACGTTGCCGCGATTGGCGCCCGTGTCGTCGATCAGCTGGACACGCGGAACCCGGATATCCCGGTTGGACCGTGGGCCGTCCTTGGTTGCCGGCGCGGCTTTGAATGGTCTGCGAATGGTCGTACTCTCCTGGCTATTGAACGGACAGATGGATATCGGCTTGCCGCCATACCAGACACGCGGCACAAGACGATGCGGGGGAATGTCGTTCACCCGCACGATGTGTCAATAGCATGCCGCAGCGTGAAAATCACCTGTTGCGATCAGAAACCTGTTTTTCAGCCTTCCAGCCGAACAAGCAGTTTAATGAAGGATGGATGGATGGAGCTGGCAGGCACGGGTGAAATCGCGGGCATGCTCGATGTCGGCGATGTAAGCATCGCCTATCGTCATGCCAAGGGTTCCACCCCCGGCCTGATGTGGCTGGGCGGTTATCGTTCAGATATGACCGGCACGAAAGCTGAGGTGCTGGCGGCTCATGCGGCCGAACAGGCGCTGCAGTTTACCCGCCACGATTATTCCGGCCACGGCGTGTCCGGTGGAGAGTTTCGCGACGGCACGATCTCGCTCTGGCTCGAGCAATCGCTGGCCGTGCTGGACAAGGTCACCGAAGGGCCGCAGATCCTGGTCGGCTCTTCCATGGGCGGCTGGATCGCGCTGCGCATGGTGCAGGAGCTGAACAAGCGCGGCGACAAAGGCCGGATTGCCGGCCTGCTGCTGATTGCGCCAGCACCGGATTTCACGACCGAGCTGATGCAGCCGCTTTTGACCAAGAAGCAGAAGCTTGAGATCGAGACCCAGGGCTATCTGGAAGAGCCGTCGCAATATTCGGAGGAGCCCAACATCTACACGCGGGCGCTGTTCGCCGATGGTGAGCAGAACCGCGTGCTGACCGGGCTGATCGATACGCATTGCCCTGTGACGATCCTGCAAGGCATGGCCGACCCAGATGTGCCGCACAGCCATGCGCTGAAGCTCGTCGAGCATATGCCGGCCGACAATGTCACGCTGTCGCTGATCCCCGATGGCGATCACCGCCTGTCGCGGCCGCAGGATCTCGATCTCATCACCCGCAGCGTTGCCAGCCTGGTTGAACAGGTTCGGTAGAGAAAACAGCATGCGCCTGTCCATTCCCGTTTCCGGTTTCGTCGCAGCGATCGTCGGGTTCGGCGGAACGCTGGCGCTGGTGATAGCGGCGGCACAGGCCGTTGGCGCGAACCAGGCGCAGACGGCGAGCGCCGTGACCGCGCTCTGTCTTGCGATGGCGCTTGAAACGGCGGTTCTGTCCTGGCGCTTCCGCATGCCGATCGTGACGGCATGGTCGACACCGGGTGCGGCCTTGATTGCGGCCAGCACCGGCTTTTCCGTCAACGAGGCGGTCGGCGCCTTTCTGCTGACGGCGCTGCTTCTGATCGCGACCGGTCTGTTCAAGCCGCTGACGCGGTTGATCGCGCGCATCCCGGCTTCCATCGCGTCCGCCATGCTGGCGGGCATCGTGGTTGGTTTGGTGACGCGCGCTTTTTCGGCCATCCCCACCGATCCCGTCCTTATTCTCGGCCTGATCGCCGTGTTCTTCCTGGTGCGCTTGTGGAACCCGGCGATGTCGGTGCTGGCGATCCTGGTTGGCGGCAGTCTGCTCGCCTTTTTCACCGGACGGGTCGGGGTTCTGCCCACGCCTGAACTCTCGACCCTGACGCTGATTACGCCGGCCTTTTCGTGGCAGGCGGCGATCGGCATCTCGCTGCCGCTTTATCTCGTGACCATGGCCTCGCAGAACCTGTCTGGCGTCGCGGTGTTGCGGGCCGCCGGCTATGAGCCGCCCGCCGGTCCGGCCATTGCTGCCACTGGTCTGATGTCGTTGCTGACGGCTCCCTTCGGGGCTTTAACGACCTGCCTTGCCGCGATTTCGGCTGCGATCTGCACCGGCGCGGATGTGCATCCCGATCCTGCCGAGCGCTGGAAGACCGGTTTGTTCTACGCGCTGTCTTATCTGGTCTTCGCGATCTTCGGCGCGTCGCTGGTGGCACTGTTTGCGGTATTGCCGACAAGCTTCATTGCGCTCGTCGCGGGCTTGGCGCTGCTCGCTTCCCTAGCCAACGCCCTGACCATCGCCATGCGCGAGGAAGGACACCGCACCGCCGCCATCACCGCCTTTGCCGTGACCGCTTCCGGGCTTGTTCTGGGCGGCATTGGGGCGGCGTTCTGGGGGCTCCTTGCCGGGCTGGTCGTTCACGGGCTCGAAACATGGAAAACTTCGAGGAATATCTGATAGTTATCCGGTTTTCAACAAAGCTGTCTTGAATCGCCTGAAATGGTCTCCCATCTCAAATTCAAGCAGCCGATGTCGGTTGCCTCCTAACTGAAGGAACGCAAGCACATGCACACGACTGCACTGATCCGACCGGCCTGGACGCCGGCGACCATTGCGCTCATGGTAGTCGGCTTCGTGGTCTTTTGGCCTCTCGGCCTGGCCATGCTGGCCTACATCCTGTGGGGCGACCGGCTTGACGGTTTCAAGCGCACGATGAATGGCGAAGGCTGGTTCAAGAATTGCTCGGCCAAGCGGTCGCGTCATTTCGGCGGCGGCTTCAACTCCACCGGCAACGTGGCTTTCGACGATTGGCGTTCGGCTGAGCTGACGCGCCTCGAAGAAGAGCGTCGCAAGCTGGACGAAGCACGCGACGAGTTCGACGCTTATGTCCGCGAGTTGCGCCGCGCCAAGGACCAGGACGAGTTCGACCGTTTCATGAACAGCCGCAAGAGCCGTCCGGCTTCGAGCGAAGGTTCGACGGAGATCCGCGATCCGGGCGTCTGATCCCGCCCCGATCAATCAAACCATGGAACGGCGCCTTTCTAGGCGCCGTTTTTTTGTAGGCGGCACCTTCTTGGCATGCCGCGAATCGCGTTAGCTCATCCGCATGGGTCTTCTTTCCGCTTTCTCCCGTCCACGCAAACCGGCCGTCGCGCCGCCGGTCGACCGTGCGCTGACGGTGGCGGGACGCACTCTGCCGCTCAAGATCGTGCAGAACCAGCGCTCGACGAGGCTGACGCTGCGCATCGATGTCGGCGGACGCGGGCTTCGGGTCACCACGCCGCCCGGCATCTCCCCGCGTGACGTCGACCGCTTCATCGAACGCCACACCGACTGGCTGGAAACGCGGCTGGCAAAGTATCCCGACAGGCCGGCGGTCAGGGCTGGCGTCCGCATTCCCATCCGCGGCGTGCCGCATCTCATCCTGCACGAGGCCGGCAAGCGCGGCTCTGTTTCGATCGGTGAAGTCGATGGCAGCCCGGTTCTGCATGTACACGGCGATGAGCAGCATCTGCCGCGTCGGATCAGCGACTTCCTGAAGCGCGAGGCCAAGCGCGATATCGAGACGCTTGTGGCCAAGCATACGGCAACCGTGGGTCGCAAGGCGAAGTCGATCCGCTTCAAGGATACGACGAGCCGCTGGGGCTCCTGCACGGCGCAAGGCGGCCTGTCATTTTCCTGGCGCATCATGATGGCGCCGCCCGCCGTGATCGACTACCTCGTGGCGCATGAGGTCGCGCATCTCAAGGAAATGAACCACGGGCCGCATTTCTGGACGCTGTGCAAAGAGCTTTGCCCGGACACCGAGCGCTGCAAGGCCTGGCTGAAGAAGAATGGCGGCGCTTTGCAGGCGATTGCATTTGAATAGACGGGGTCTCGCCGCTATTTCCCTTTCCATGGACATCAAGATCTGCGGTCTTTCCACGCCCGAAACCGTCAATGCCGCGCTGGACGGCGGAGCGAGCCATATCGGCTTCATCTTCTTCCCGAAGAGCCCGCGCAATGTGTCTGCCGAGACGGCTGGTGCGTTGCGGCAGGCGGCGCGCGGACGGGCGCAGGCTGTTGTTGTCACGGTCAACGCGGATGATGACGCGCTGGACGGCATCGTATCAGCCGTCGAGCCGGATATGTTGCAGCTGCATGGCAGCGAAACACCGGAGCGCGTGTCAGCAGTGAAAGCGCGCTATGGTTTCCCGGTCATGAAGGCGCTGTCGATCTCGACGGCTGACGATCTCACCCGCGCACAGAGCTTTGCCGGCATTGCTGATCGCCTTCTGTTCGATGCCAAGCCGCCCAAGGGCGCGGAGCTTCCGGGCGGCAATGGCATCACGTTCGATTGGTCTCTGCTCCATGGCCTTGACGGTTCGCTGCCTTACATGCTTTCCGGAGGGCTCAACGCGTTGAATGTCGGCGACGCCTTGGCGCGCGTTCACCCGTCGGGACTAGACATCTCGTCGGGTGTGGAGAGCGCGCCGGGCATCAAGGATGTCGCGCTGATCGACGCTTTCTTTGCAGCCATCCGCAGCGCCCGTCAGCGCGCGGCCTGACCGCCCAGTGATATTGACCCACGCATCTAGGAGGACGGCATGAACAAGCCGATCGAGCCGAATTCCTTCCGCACCGGACCAGACGAACAGGGCATGTTCGGCATTTTCGGCGGCCGCTTCGTCGCCGAAACGCTGATGCCGCTGATCCTCGATTTGCAACAGCATTGGGACGAGGCTAAAACCGATCCAGCATTCCAGGCCGAACTGAAGTCGCTCTCGACCTTCTATGCCGGCAGGCCCTCGAAGCTGTATTTCGCCGAAGGTCTGACGCGGCACCTCGGCGGTGCCAAGATCTATCTGAAGCGCGAAGACCTGAACCACACCGGTTCGCATAAGATCAACAACTGCCTCGGCCAGATCCTGCTCGCCAAGCGCATGGGCAAGACGCGCATCATCGCCGAAACGGGTGCCGGCCAGCACGGCGTGGCTTCGGCCACCGTCTCGGCGCGCTTCAATCTGCCTTGTGTCGTTTACATGGGCGCCACCGATGTGGAGCGGCAGAAGCCGAACGTGTTCCGCATGAAGCTGCTCGGTGCGCAGGTCAATCCGGTGTCGGCCGGCCACGGCACGCTGAAGGACGCGATGAACGAGGCCCTGCGCGATTGGGTCACGAATGTTCATGACACCTATTACCTGATCGGCACCGCCGCCGGTCCGCATCCCTATCCAGAGATGGTGCGCGACTTCCAGGCCGTGATCGGCACGGAAGCTCGCGAACAGATCCAGGAACAGGAAGGCCGTTTGCCCGATGCGATCATCGCTGCCGTCGGGGGCGGTTCCAATGCGATCGGCCTTTTCCACCCCTTCCTCGATGATCGCGACGTGCGCATCATCGGCGTGGAAGCCGGCGGACGCGGTCTCGACGGCGTTGAGCACTGCGCCTCCATGAGCGCCGGCCAACCAGGCGTTCTGCACGGCAACCGCACCTATCTGCTGCAGGACAAGGACGGCCAGATCATCGAAGGCCATTCGATCTCGGCCGGCCTCGATTATCCCGGTGTCGGCCCCGAGCACAGCTTCCTGCGCGACACCAAGCGCGTCGAATATGTGCCGATCCTCGACGACGAGGCGCTGGAAGCCTTCCAGCTCACCACTCGCGTCGAAGGCATCATCCCGGCGCTGGAATCGGCTCACGCCATCGCCCAGGCCGTGAAGCTCGCGCCGACCATGGGCAAGGACCAGATCATCATCGTCAACCTGTCGGGCCGCGGCGACAAGGACGTGCATACGGTAGCCGGCATGATGGGCCTGGAGATCTGAGGCTTACATTGGCGCAGTTCTGTGGCCTGTGCTAGCCTGCCAAGCCTGTGTTGAAGGAGTGCGAAATGGGTGAAGTTCCGCTTTCATTGCACATTAAAGCCGAGACCAGTCGTCGCCTCGAAGAAGAAGCGCAGCGGCAGGATGTGTCCCCTGCACACATCGCCAAGCAGGCGCTCACCTGGTATCTCGAAAGCCGGAAGCATCAGCGCCAGCTCTCAAGCGAGCATGCGGCAGAAGCAAGCGCCGGCCTCTCCTAGATACTCCTGAACGGATAACCGCGTAGAATATTGCGTGTCTTCGATGGTCGCGCTAACCCAACTAGACTTGAGGCTGAAGGAGCCGACGAAACGTGATCACCGGCATCGACAAGTCTTTGCATCATGTCGATGACGGCACGCTGACACTGGACGTGTACCGCCCTCGCCAAGCTTGGTTTCAGGAGGTGATGTGGGTCGGCTCGATGTCCATAAAGGTCAACGCGATCTGCGCCGATGGCAAAGCGATCGACGATGGGGTTCTGAACAAGGCGAAAGCCCGTATTCTAGACGCCGAACCGGAGATAATGCGAACGCCGCAAGTGGGTGCGGGCTTCGCGATCCTGCATGAGGGTGAAGAAGGACGCTGGCTGCTGCTTCATTGGTGGCTTGGAGGCGGCATCTGTGCCCGAAAACTTTGGCGCGCCGACCTGGCTCCCGATGCGGAATTCGAAGATGCCTCGCCTCATCTGTTTGCCTGCGTCTGGGAATTGGCGCTTATCGATTTCGAGCGACGCGCTTGGACGGAAACAGCGATGTCGCACAAACCCGTTTCGGACTATATCGCGAGACGATTTTCCGGAGAGACTGTATGACGACCCGCATCGACGCCCGCTTCGCCAAGTTGAAGGACGAAGGCCGTCCCGCGCTTGTGACCTATTTCATGGGTGGTGATCCGGATTACGCGACATCGCTCAAGATCATGAAGGCGATGCCGAACGCCGGCACGGATGTGATCGAGCTCGGCATGCCGTTTTCCGATCCGATGGCCGATGGTCCCGCGATCCAGGCGGCCGGTTTGCGCTCGTTGAAGGGCGGCCAGACGCTCGCCAAGACCTTGCAGATGGTGCGCGACTTCCGGGTGGACGACAATGAAACACCCATCGTGATGATGGGCTATTACAACCCGATCTATATCTACGGCGTCGAGCGCTTTCTTGCAGAAGCCGGAGAAGCCGGCGTCGATGGGTTGATCGTGGTCGATCTGCCGCCGGAAATGGACGAGGAGCTTTGCGTTCCAGCCCTTCGCGCGGGCATCAACTTCATCCGCCTGGCGACACCCACCACCGACGAGAAGCGCCTGCCAAAGGTGCTCGAGAACACGTCCGGCTTCGTATATTACGTCTCGATGAACGGCATCACCGGCTCGGCGCTGGCTAACACCGGCGATGTGACGGAAGCGGTAAAGCGCATCAAGAGCCATACGGATTTGCCGGTTTGCGTCGGCTTCGGCGTCAAGACGGCCGAACAGGCGCGGGTGATCGGCGCTTCGGCCGATGGCGTCGTGGTCGGCACGGCGATCGTCAATGCGGTCGCCAATGTGCTTGGACCCGACGGCCAGATGACGGCCGATCCCGCGGATGCCGTTGCCACCCTGATCAGCGGCCTCGCACAAGGGGTGCGGCAGGCGCGCCTTGCCCATGCCGGCTGATCGCCCCATTTTGTTTGCTCATAAAACGGAGAGCCAGCCATGAACTGGATCACCAACTACGTTCGTCCGAAGATCAACTCCATGCTCGGCCGGCGCGACATGCCGGAAAACCTCTGGATCAAGGATCCGGATTCCGGCGAGATGATCTTCCACAAGGACCTGGAAGAAAATCAGTTCGTGGTGCCCTCTTCCGGCCACCACATGAAGATCAAGGGCAAGGAGCGGCTGCGCTTTTTGTTCGATGAAGGGCGCTACGACACATTGGAAAACCCGAAGGTCGCCGTGGATCCGCTGCGTTTCCGCGACGAGAAGCGCTACATCGACCGCCTCAAGGAAAACCGTGCCAAAACCGGCATGGAAGACACGATCATCAACGCCACCGGTGAGATCGACGGCCTGCCGATCGCCGTCACCGTTCAGGATTTCTCCTTCATGGGCGGGTCGCTGGGCATGGCGGCGGGCGACGCGATCATTCGCGGCTTCGAGAACGCGGTCGAGAAGAAGCTGCCCCTGGTTCTGTTTGCCGCGTCCGGCGGCGCACGCATGCAGGAAGGCATCCTGTCGCTGATGCAGCTGGCGCGCACCACGGTGGCGGTCGACCGGCTGAAGGAAGCAGGTCTGCCTTACATCGTCGTCCTGACCAACCCGACAACGGGCGGCGTGACCGCTTCCTATGCCATGCTGGGCGACATCCATATTGCCGAACCCGGCGCGCTGATCGGCTTTGCTGGGCCGCGCGTGATCGAGCAAACCATCCGCGAAAAGCTGCCGGAAGGCTTCCAGCGCGCCGAATACCTGATGGAACACGGCATGGTGGACATGGTGGTATCGCGCCTCGAACTGAAGGCGACGCTCGCCCGCCTGCTTCGGCTTCTCATGAAGCAGCCCCCCGGTACGCTGATCGGCCCTGAAGCTTTGCCGCCGGCGGCAAGCGACGAAGCGCCCGTTCCGGCGCACGCTTGACGCTCAAACCGGCTTCCGCATGAGCGCCGCCACACAGGAAAGCCAAGCTGCCCGCGCGATCGAGCAGCTGATGACGCTTCATCCCAAAGGATTCGACCTTTCCTTGGAGCGCATCACGCGCCTTCTTGAGCGGCTCGGCAATCCACAGGATCATATGCCGCCGGTGATCCATATCGCCGGCACTAATGGCAAGGGCTCCTGCGCGGCCTTTTCGCGCGCGCTTCTGGAAGCGGATGGGCGGATCGTCCACGTCCACACCTCGCCGCATCTCGTGAACTGGCATGAGCGCTACCGCCTGGGCGCGCCCGGTTGCGGCAGGCTGGTCGATGACGATGTGCTGACCGACGCGATCAACCGCGTTGCGGACGCCAACAATGGCGAAACGATCACCGTCTTCGAGATCCTGACGGCGGTGATGTTCGTGCTGTTTTCCGAGCATCCCGCCGACGTCGCAATCGTCGAAGTGGGATTGGGCGGGCGGTTCGACGCCACCAACGTGATCAAGCGCCCTGCGACCAGCGTGATCATGCCGGTGTCGCTCGACCATGAAGCCTATCTCGGTGACCGGGCCGAGCTGATCGCGGCGGAAAAGGCCGGCATCATCAAGCGGGGCGCACCGGTGGTGATCGGCGCGCAGGAAAGCGAAGCCGCGCGTGAGGTGCTGGAATCGACCGCCGAACGACTTGGCGCACCGGCCGTCATCTATGGTCAGGACTTCTTCGCCTTCGAGGAAAACGGCCGGATGATCTACCAGGACGACACCGGCCTGATGGACCTGACGCGACCGAAACTGCCGGGCCGTCACCAGTTCGCCAATGCCGCCGCAGCCATCGCCGCCGTGCGCGCGGCTGGCTTCAACGTCACGCCTGATATTGCGGACCGTGCGCTGGAGGCTGTTTCGTGGCCCGGTCGCATGCAGAAGCTGACATCGGGCAGGCTGGTGGAGCTCGCGCCGAACGGGGCCGAGATTTGGCTCGACGGCGGGCATAATCCCGGCGCCGGCGCGGTGATCGCCGAAGCGCTCGCCGATCAGGAAGACCGCAACCCGCGGCCGCTGTTTCTGATTGCCGGCATGATCAACACCAAGGATCAGACCAACTATTTCCGAGCGTTCAAGGGTATGGTGCGCCACGTCTTTACCGTGCCCGTCGCATCGAGCGAGGCCGGTGTGCCGAATGACGAGTTGGCAGTGCGCGCAGAAGAAGCCGGCCTGTCCGCCGAGCCGATCGCATCGGTGGGCAACGCGCTCAGCCTGTTGCGCGAAACCTGGGACGACACGGAAGTGGCGCCGCGCATCCTGATCGGCGGATCGCTTTACCTTGCCGGACAAGTGCTGGCGGACAACGGTACGCCGCCAGCCTGAACCCTCTTCAGGCTGCTAGGCTCTACGAACGGTTGCCGTTTCGGACTCAGGCGAAACACCCACCACCTTCTGGCGATGAAAGATAAACAGGCCGGCCACGATGATGACGGACGAGCCGATCAAAATCTGACTGTAGGGCACATCACCGAAGAAGATCCAACCCATGACGATCGCCCAAAGCAGCAATGTATATTGCAGCGGGGCGAGAACGGACGCTGAAGCGAGCTTGAGCGAGCGCGTCATCATCATATGGGCAATGCAGGAAACAACGCCGAGCATCAGCAACGCGTAGAGGTTCGGCAGATCGGGCATTTTCCACGTACCAATCGACAAAACGGCGCCGATCAACAACGAGCCTATGAACTGCCAGGTGACGAGTACGCTGTCGGACGTACTTCTAAGAAGCCGGCTAAGAATCAAGGTCAAGGCGAGCGACAGGCTGCCGATCAGGGCGAAGAGTGACGGCCAGGTCAGCGACGCGCTCGAAGGGCGGAGCACGATAATCACGCCAATGAAGCCCACAAAGATCGCGCACCAGCGCCGCCATCCAACCCGTTCGCCGAGCATAAAATGCGACAGCGCGGCGACATAGATTGGCCCGGCCATGTAGAAGGTCATGACGTCGGCCAGCGGCAGATAAGCGACCGCGGCGTAGAAGAACCCGGTGTCGGCCGCAGCGAAAATAACGCGCAGGACCTGGAGCATCGGCCGCTCGGGATGAAGCAGCGCAGACATGCCGCCGCGACGCGTCATCAGGGGCCCGAGAACAATGAAGGCGCCGATCGAACGCACCAGCAGGATCTGGCCGACGGAAAAGCTCGCCACCAGCCATTTGCCCATGGCATCGTTGAGAGAGAACATGAACAGGCCGACCAGCATGATGATCACGCCGGCTGCTGCCGTGTTCGACGAAATCAGGCGCCTGCTCAACCCGCTCATGGTCGTTTCCTCATGAAAAAAGCCCGGCTTGTTTGCCGGGCTTTTCGCATAAACTGCTTGGAACTGTCAGACGTTGCCGTTGATCCAGGACGACAATGCCGTCTTGGGCGCAGCGCCGACCTTCATGTCGGCCACTTCGCCGGCCTTGAACATCATCAGCGTCGGGATCGAACGGACGCCGAACTGGGCGGCCAGTTCCGGATTCTCGTCGATGTTGAGCTTGGCGATCTTCACCTTGCCGCCGAGTTCCTGCGATATCTCTTCCAGCGCGGGTGCAATCATCTTGCACGGGCCGCACCATTCCGCCCAGAAGTCGACCACGACCGGCTCGTTGGACTGGAGCACGTCGGCATCGAAATTGTTCTTGTCGACCTTGACGGTAGCCATTGCGAAAGTCCTTCAGATGTTGATGGGCCCGCTTTGGGGAGGATGCAGCGAGCCGTCCTGGCGTGATGTGGGCCTTCAGGTTAACGGCGTCAAGCGTGTTGCGTTGATGCTCTGTTCAATCCCGCCAATGCTGCGTCCAGCCGTTCGGATGGCAACGCGATCAAACGCGGCGCTTCGGTGAAAAGCAGTGCTGCTTCGATGCGGCGTCCTGGATAAAGATCGGCCAACAGAGCGCGGTAAAGCGCAAGCTGGAGCACATAGGTGTCGGGAACGGCATCGAGATCGGCCGGCGGCGGGCGGTTGGTCTTGTAGTCGAGGATCAGCACGCCCTCGTCGGTCACGGCCAGCCGGTCGATCGTGCCGGCAATGGCACGCGGCGTGCCGCCAAGGTCCAGTGTGCCCATGACCGAGACTTCCGCACGCGAACCCGGCGCAAACAGGGAGCCGAAGCGCTCGTCGTCCAGAACGGCGAAGACGGAGCGCAGTGCAGCATCGCGCTCCTGTGGCTGCCATCCTGCACCGATACGGTTCAGGTAGCGCTCGGCCGCCGCGGGACGTTCAGCCGGTTGCATGTCCGGCAGGATCTGAAGCAGGCGATGAATGGCGTTGCCGC
>NZ_DAMBUH010000015.1:32565-56640 GCF_032053605.1 Tianweitania sp. | reverse complement strand
CTGGCGGACTCTGCGTCCGATTTGTTCAACCGCGAACCGCTGGCGACCGCGGCTGTCGGCTTGGCCATCGGCGCGCTGATCGGCACGCTTCTGCCGCGCACGCAGACGGAAGACGAGCAGCTCGGCAAATACAGCGACAACCTGAAGGAGCAGGCGAAGAACCTGGCTTCCGAAGGCCTCGACCACGCCAAGGAAGTCGCAACCGAGACCTATGCCGCGGCCAAGTCCGAAGCTGAGAAGCAGGGCCTGAACCCGGCTGGCGTCGAAGTCGGCGACCTTCATCTGGCCGACCGTGTCAGCTCGGTGATCAAGTCGGCCGCGCGCGCCGGCGAAGAAGCCGCTCGTGACAAGCTGGGCTCGACTTCGTCGGACGAAGACAAGCCTTCGGATGACAACCAGGGTTTTGAAGGCTCGAAGCCGACGCAGGGTTCGTCGCAGTTCTAAGAACCCGCGATCGCAATTTGAAAAGGCCCGGCTGTTCGCAGCCGGGCCTTTTTGTTTTGGGGTTAGCCCATACGTTCCGACGCGTAGCTGCCGGGGCTTGCCGGGAAGACGATGGTCTTATTGCCGTTGAGGAATACGCGGCGATGGATATGGGCGTGGATGGCTCGGGCCAAAACCTGCGCTTCCACATCGCGGCCCATCGAAACATAATCCTCCGGGCTCTGCGCATGGGTTACGCGCACCGTGTCCTGCTCGATGATCGGACCTTCGTCCAGATCGGCCGTCACATAATGGCCGGTCGCGCCGATCAGCTTCACGCCGCGCTGATAGGCTTGCTTGTAGGGGTTGGCGCCCTTGAAGGACGGCAGGAAGGAATGGTGGATGTTGATGATCTTGCCGGACATTTGTCTGCACATCGTGTCCGACAGGACCTGCATGTAGCGGGCGAGCACGATCAGGTCGGTGCCGGAGCTTTCCACCAGCTCCATGATGCGGGCTTCCGCCTGCTGCTTGTTTTCCTTGGTGACCGGAATGTGGTGGAAGGGGATGTCGTGGTTCACGACGACCTTCTGGTAGTCAAGATGGTTCGACACCACGCCGACGATATCGATCGGCAGGGCGCCGATGCGCCAACGGTAAAGCAGGTCGTTCAGGCAATGGCCGAAGCGCGACACCATCAGCATGACCTTCATGCGCTTGTCGGCATCGTGGATCTCGGCATTCATGTCGAAACGCTCGACGATCGGCTGTAGGCCATGGGTGAGTTCGTCGAGGCTGACGCCTTCTTCCGACACGACGCTGATGCGTACGAAGAAGCGGCCGGTATCAAGATCGTCGAACTGCGAGGCGTCGATGATGTTGCAGCCTTTTTCGGCAAGGTAGCCGGACAGCGCCGCAACGATGCCGCGTGTGGATTTGCACGTGACCGTTAGGATGAACTTCGTTGCAGGCATTGATGCAGCTTTCGACATTGGAACCCTCCCCTTGGCCGGCCGTCTAGGATTTCGCTGAAGTTTACCGCAACGGCTCGTCAGAAATCGACGTCCCCTGATAATCCAGCGTCTTCCCGGTGCAAGGGCTTTCTGTGATGCGAAAAGATGGGCATGCCGAGATCTGAGCCCACCGCTTTCCGGCTTGGGCGGTTGGCGGCCTTGCTTTATAGAAGGACCATGCAGACCATCACCGCACGCCCCGTTTCCACCCACTTCGTCATCATGGGCGTGGCGGGATCGGGCAAGACCTTTATCGGGCAGATGCTTGCCGCGAAGCTCGATGCCGACTTCATCGATGGTGACGACCTGCATCCGCAGGGCAACATCGACAAGATGGCGCAGGGCATCCCCCTGACAGACGAGGACCGCGCACCGTGGCTGCAGGCTGTCGGCGAAACGCTGCATGGGCATGCGCAGCGGCTGATCGTCGGTTGCTCGGCCTTGAAGCGAAGCTACCGCGATCAAATTCGGGCCGCTGCCGGGCGGCCGGTGACGTTTCTTTATCTTGACGGTTCGCGGGCTTTGATCGCCGAGCGGATGGGCAAGCGCGAACGGCACTTCATGCCGCTGTCACTGCTCGACAGCCAGTTCGCGGCCTTGCAGGTGCCCGAGTTCGACGAAGATGCGATCACCGTTTCGATCGATGCCGAGCCGGTTGCCGTGGTGGACGCGCTGGTGAAAGCGATTGAGGGTGGCGCAGAGCCTGCCGTCGCCTGAGATCAAGCTGCCGCGCTTGCCTGCAGCGGCCTGACCATCGGCGTATAGGCCTCGATTGCGGTTCGGGGCGACGTTTCACCCAGAAGCTCCAGCAGCGTGGATCGCGCGCGGTTAAGTCGGCTTTTGATCGTGCCAATGGCGCAATTGCAGATGCGGGCGGATTCCTCATAGGAAATGCCAAGCACGCCGATCAGGATCAGCACTTCGCGCTGTTGCGATGGCAGAGCGTTGATCGCGACCTCGATTTCGGTACCGCGAATGGTCCATTCCTGTGTGGCTTCCGCTGTCGGCAGCGACGAAACGCAATCTGCCCCACCCGGCGCTTCGCGCTTGCGCAGCTTGGCGCGCGTGTAGAACGTGTTGCGCATGATGGTGAAGAGCCAAGACTTGAGACGCGTTCCCGGCTGGAACTGGCGGATGTTGGCAATGCCTTTCATCAGCGTTTCCTGCACGAGATCGTCGGCATCGGAGGGCTCTGGACAGAAGGTTCGTGCAAAGGCCCGCAAGGCCGGGATCAGCGCGACCATTTCAGCCGACGCCTGCGGCATCGCAGAGGATGCCAGCTCCTGCACCGCAGAAGTGTCAGCTCTCTCGATCGTCAGATGGTCGGTTGCGTCCAAGCTCACTGATCACTCCACTCCCGAGACAAGGTGTAGGATTTCACAGGCAGACGCAATCCGCGAGCACATAAGTTAAGGGCAACGCAATAAATGCTGCGCGTTCCGCTGAACGCACTCCAGCCGCCGCCCAAGCGATCGGCTGTCGGCTAACATATGACAGATGAGACACTTCTAATACGCTGAAATCAAAGGAACTTTCCGCTGAGCTCTCGGTTGCACAGGACACCCAACACGAGGCAAGCCCATGCATATGACATCGAACCGGTTCGCAGCCGTCGCCCTGCTCGCGGCCAGCGTTATCTTCCCGCCCGCAGCGTTTGCTGCAGACCCCTCTCCGGAAATGAAGGCCGTGCTCGACAAGCTGACCGATCTCGAGGTCAAGCCGATCCATACGCTGTCTGTGCCGGATGCCCGCAGCCAGGCGACGCCTGCTGATGCCGCCAAGGCTGTGCAGCTGGAAAAGAGAATTCCGTCTGCGCCGGAATCCAAGGTCCTCACCAAGGACATCAGCATTCCCACGAAAAACGGCGCGCTTGCCGCCCGCGTTTACACGCCGGATGGTGCCGCCAAGGAAGCCTTGCCAGTGGTCGTGTATTTCCACGGCGGCGGCTGGGTCATTGCCGACATCAACGTCTATGACGCAACGCCGCGCGCGCTCGCTGCCGGTGCCAATGCGATCGTGATCTCGGTTGAATATCGCCACGCCCCGGAAAACAAGTTCCCGGCAGCGCATGAAGATGCCTGGAACGCTTACACCTGGGCGGTCGAGAATGTTCACACGCTGAACGGCGACGCCAAGCGCATCGCGGTTGCAGGCGAAAGTGCTGGCGGCAACCTTGCTGCCAATGTCGCGCTGATGGCCAAGAAGAACGAGACCACCCAGCCCGTTCACCAGTTGCTGGTCTACCCGGTGGCCGGCAACGACATGAACACCGAGTCCTACAAGGAAAACGCGGAAGCCAAGCCGCTCGGCAAGGCGGATATGGAATGGTTCGTGAAGAACGTGTTCCCGTCCATGGATGAAACCAAGGACGAGCGTTTGAACCTGGTTGGCCGCACCGACCTCAAGGGTTTGCCATCGGCAACCGTGATCACCGCCGAAATCGACCCACTGCGTTCCGAAGGCCAGGCCTATGCCGCCAAGCTGAAGGAAGCCGGTGTCGAGGTGAATGCCAAGACCTATCCCGGCGTGACGCATGAGTTCTTCGGCATGGCCAAGGTCGTACCATCAGCCAAGGAAGCCACGGATCTCGCCGTTGCCGACCTGAAGGCTGCTTTCGCCAAGACCAAGTAACTGTCCCTTAAAAGGAACCAGACCCATGAAACAGGTCCTCAGTGCCGTTGCCATCAGCCTTCTTCTCGCCTCCTCCGCGATGGCGCAGGAAAAGGCTGGCGATCCAGACAAGGCTGCTGCGGCGATGAAGGTGGAAACGCCGAAATTCGTCGAGATGGTCGCCAGCTCGAACATGTTTGAGATCGAGTCCAGCAAGCTTGCCGAGCAGAAGTCCAAGGACGAAGACATCCAGGCCTTCGCCAAGCATATGATCAAGGATCACACCAAGGCTGGCGAAGATCTGAAGGCAGCGGGACAGACCCCGCCAATGAAGTATGCTCCCAAGCATGCCGCGATGATGAAGCTGTTGGAAAATGCCGAAGGCAAGGACTTCGACGCGCTTTACATCGACATGCAGACGCAGGCGCATATGGAAGCCGTGATGCTATTCCGCACCTATGCAGGTTCGGGTGACGACGAGAAAGTCGTCGCCTTTGCAAAGAACACTTTGCCTGCACTTGAGATGCACATGGATCATATCAAGAAGATCGTCGCCAAGAAGTAAGTGTGTGACATCAATGAACGGCCCGCATATCAAGCGCGGGCCGTTTTGTTCTTGAGACTGGAAAGCTTGAATATCGACTGTTTCGGCAACGACTTCTTAGGTCGTTCGCGCCGACACTGTTCCCCGCAAGATCTGCCGGGACTTGATTTATGCCACATCCTTCCACGCAAATGCGTATGCCGCGCCTCGATGGCGGAACCGTCGATGAGCATCTGCGTCTGGCGGCCCTGCAAAGCTACGACATTCTCGACACGCCGCGCGAAGAAGCCTTCGACCGGGTGGTGCGGCTGGTGCGCAACATCTTCGATGTGCCGATCGCCTTTATCTCGATGATTGCCGCCGACCGGCAGTGGACGAAAGCCTGCATCGGCCTGCCCGACAACAATCTTGACCGCAAGGTCACCTTCTGTCGCCTGGTGCTGCAAAGCGGCGAGCCAGTTGTCATTCCCGACCTCAGCGAAGATGACAGGCTGAAGGACAATCCCTTCGTGACTGGTCCGGCGCATATGCGTTTTTATGCCGGCATTCCCTTGCGCACGCTGGAAGGCTTTACCCTCGGCACGCTTTGCGCGATCGACAACAAGCCGCGATCGTTCACGCCAACCAACCTTGAGGTGCTGACCGACCTGGCCGCCATCGTCATGCATGAGCTCGAACTGCGCCGCACCGCCGAAATCGATGTGCTCACCAAGGTCCTGACGCGGCGCGCCTTCAACGGCCAGGCCAAGCAGGTGCTGGCGCTGATGGACCGACAGGATCGCCCCTCCTCCATCATCATGCTCGATATCGACCGCTTCAAATCGATCAACGACACCTATGGCCACGCAACAGGCGACCGCGTTCTGTCCGAGGTCGCCGGTATCTGCCAGGCACAAATCCGCTCGACCGACCTGATCGGCCGGCTGGGCGGCGAGGAGTTCGCCATTCTCCTGCCCGGCAGCGAAGGGAAAGACGCTCTGCGGATCGCCGAGAAGATCCGCAAGGCGATTGCTGCGGCCAGGATCGACGTTGGCAATGTGGCGCTGTCGGCGACGTCCAGCTTCGGCATTGCGACGGTGGAACCAGAGGCGAAAGAGCTGAATGCCCTGCTCGGCCTTGCCGATGCCGGCCTTTACATGGCCAAATCGCGCGGGCGCAATTGCGTTGTCAATCTTCAGGCCGAGATGAAGATGGACCAACAGAAACAAGATTGATCGTTCTTCTTTTTCGAACGATCAATCGCCGAACCGTGACCTAGCGTGAACGATACGGCGTAGGCATCTTACGATCATGCAGCGGCAACACAGCCGCGTCCTGCAATGGGAGCAAGATCCTCGATGCCCACCCCTGTCACCTCATCTTCCACACCGCTGCGGATCGGTAAGGTCACGCTGACGGTGAACGATCTCGCAGGGGTCAGCGCCTTTTACCAGAGCGTGTTGGGCCTTGCTCTTGTGGATCAAACGGATGGGGTTGCGCGGCTTGGTGTCGGCGATAGCGTCTTTCTGGAATTGGTAGGCGATCCTTCAGCGCCCCGCTCGTCGGCTCGTGACGCCGGTCTGTTTCACACCGCCTTCCTGCTTCCGACCCGCGCCGATCTCGGCAGTTGGATCGATTATCTCGCCCGCAACCGCTTCTCCATCCAGGGCGCATCCGACCATGCGGTGAGCGAAGCCCTTTATCTTGCCGATCCGGAAGGCAACGGCATCGAAGTCTATGCCGACCGCCCCTCTTCCGAATGGCCTTATGCCAGTGGCAAGCTCGGTATGACCACGGAGCGGCTCGACATCGAAAACCTGCGCGCTGCGGCGGCGGGACTGGAGTGGCAGGCCGCACCGGCGGGATCGATAATCGGGCATGTGCATCTGCAGGTTGGCGCCACGCCTGAGGCCGATGCCTTCTACGCCGATGCGCTCGGCCTCGACATCACCGCGCGCTATCCCGGCGCGAGCTTCTATAGCTCGGGCGGCTATCATCATCACCTCGCCGGCAACATCTGGAACAGCCGCAATGCGGCCAAGCGCGTGCCCGGCTCCACTGGTCTGCGCGAGGTCGAACTTCTGGCCGCCGATGCCGAGACTTACGACAAGACGGCTGCCCGGCTCGAAGAAGCGGGCATCGCTTTGCACCAGCAAACGAGCGGCATCCGGGTCGAAGACCCTTGGGGCACATCGCTTAGCCTGAGCCAGAAGGAGATTTGATCATGCTGGTTGACGGCAAGTGGACGGAAGACTGGCAACCGGTCCAGGCCAAGGATGCCAAAGGCGGCTTCGTTCGCCAAACGTCGAGCTTCCGCAACTGGGTGACGCCCGATGGCAGCGCCGGCCCGACCGGCGAAGGCGGCTTCAAGGCGGAAGCCGGCCGCTACCATCTTTATGTCGCGCTGATCTGCCCCTGGGCCTCGCGCACGCTGATCGGCCGCAGCCTGAAGGGGCTGGAAGATGCGATCTCATTGTCGATCGTGGAGCCGGTGCTGACCGACCAAGGCTGGCGCTTCGGCTCCTATCCCGGCGCGACCGAGGATGCGGTCAACGGCGCGACCTATATGCACGAGCATTATACGCGCGCCGATCCGCATTTCACCGGCCGCGCGACGGTGCCGGTGTTGTGGGACAAGCAGCGCGGCACGGTCGTCAACAACGAATCCGCCGACATCCTGCGCATGCTCAACAGCGGCTTCGGCGATCTGGCGGATGAGACGTTCGACTTCTATCCCGAAGCCTTGCGCGGCGAGATCGAAGCACTGAACGCCGAGATCTATCCCAAGCTGAACAATGGCGTCTACCGCGCCGGCTTCGCCACCACGCAGCTCGCTTACGAGGAGGCGTTCAACGATGTCTTTGCCATGCTGGAAACGCTGGAAAGCCGGCTAAGTGACGGCCGGCGCTTCCTCGTTGGCGAAACACTGACGGAAGCCGATATCCGGCTGTTGGTGACGCTGGTGCGGTTCGATGCCGCTTATTACGGGCTGTTCAAGACGAACCTCAAGCGCATTGCCGATTACCCATATCTGTATGGTTATCTCGATACCATGCTGGCGGTGCCTGGCGTGCGCGAGACAGTCGATATCGACCACATCAAGCAAGGCTATTACTCGATCAAGGCGCTGAACCCGAACGGCATCGTTCCGGTCGGCCCGGAGCTGCCGGGATTGTGTCCGGTGAAGCTGCCGCTTGCGGCGGCTGCCTGAGCACCGCTCCTAGCAAAAAGACCCGCGCCGTTTGCGACGCGGGCCTTTATCGTTCGTGTAAACTCAGTTTGATCAGAAGCTCAGGCTGAACTTGGCCTTCACGGCGTTCTGGGTGAAGTCCGAGCCGAACTGGCCGCCATACTGCACGCCAAGCGTGGCGTTCTTGCTTAGGGTGAAGTCGATGCCGGCTTCAACGAGCGCGGTGTCTTCTACAACTGCTGCACCCGTGACATCGAACGCGCCGCCGCCGGCGAAGGCGACATTGGTGTTCGGCGTGGTGTCGCCATAAGCGTGCTGCCAGCCGATCAGCCCGCGAGCCTGTGCGGCCACGCTGCCGAGGTTGAACGGAGCCGAAGCGCGCAGACCCAACGTGGTGAAGGTCGTGTCCATCGAACCGTCCTCGATCGACAGGGCAGCCGCTCCGCCGCGTTCCGAGAAGCCGTCCGTATCCAAGCTGACATAAGCCAGGTTGGCGAAGGGCTCGAGCGCGGCCTGGCCGACATCGAAGCGATGCGACAGTTCACCAAAGGCCTGGAACGTGCCGGCATCATAGTCGCCCGACAAGCCGTCGCTGAAGCCGGGGAAGGCAACCGAGCGGCTGGTTTCCACGGAATGCCAGCTGTAGCCGATGCCGGCGCGCAACGCGGTTCTATTCCACTCACCGCCGCCGTAAACGCCGAGATGGTAGTTGTCGCTGTCGGCCGACGAGCGGAGACCGTCCACGTCGAAGGAGGAGCGGCTGTAGCCGGCCATCAGGCCCAGGCGCCAGGTCTCGGACAGCGCACCGTCGAAGCCCGTGAAGAAGCCGCCGGTGGACTGTTCGAGTTCAGCCGTTTCGCTGGTGGATTTGGTTGTGCTCCACACGCCGAAGGCTTGCGTCCAGAGAGCCGGACCGGCAGCGCCAGCCGGCTGCACGGCTTGGGCGCCGTCCGCATAGGACATCACCGGCATATCGGCCGAAGCCGAACCCGCGAAGGCAGAGCGGATGCGCTCATTGGCAGCGTTGCGCAAGGCAGCACTGTCGTTGATCAGTGCCGTTTTGGTGGACGCATGCACTTCGCCCGACAGCGCATCGAAGGACGCACGTGCGGCCTCTTCGCCGTTCTGCCAAACAACCGCATCATAGAGCGCATTGCCGCCACCGAGCGCTTCCACCGCAGCCGCGACGGCACGCTGGTTGGCAGTCTCGCCAACGGCGGGGAACGCGACGTCGTTGCGCTGAACATCAAGCGTCACGCGGGTTGGATCGTAGGTGAAGCCGAGATCGATGAAGGGCAGGTTCTGGTTGAGTGCCGCAAAGCGCCCATCCACACCGCCGGCCGCCGTCAGGATCTCGTAAGAGCGGCCAGGCGTGTAGGTGCCCGGTGCCTTCTGAACGAAGACGTTGGCGCCGTCGATCTGCGCGGAACCGGTGGCATTGATCCGGTCGCTGGCACCCGACGGGTCGATCTCGACCTGGTAGGTCGAACCGGCCTGCAGGGTGAGATCGCCGGCAACGTTGAGCGTGCCGATCGAATTGCCAGGCGACACGGTTGCGCCTGATGCGACGGTGAGGCCGCCGAGTGTGCCGCTGCCGGCAAGGATCGCACCGTTGGACAGTGCAACATTGCCCAGGATGGACGCGCCGGCATGGTCGGCATCGCCGACGATCAGCCCACCGTTCTGCACCGTGGTGCCGCCGGTGTAGGTGTTGACGCCGTTGAGGGTGAGCCAGCCCTGGCCGGTCTTGGTCAGGCTGCCTTCGCCTTCGATGCTGCCATCAAAGCGGGTGTTGATCGATTGATTAAGCGTCAGCGAAGCATCCCCCAGCGCAACCGTGCCGCCCAGACCCGACAGAGATGCCGCCGTCAGATCGAAGCCGTTGAGGTCGAGCTGACCGCCGTTGACCGCATAGTCCATGTTGTTGGACAGAGCGCCTGCGACGCCCGCACGCAGGATGCCGGCTTCCACCATCGTGCCGCCGAGATAGCTGTTGGCGGCATCCAGCGTCAAAGCACCGGCGCCTGATTTGGTCAGGCTGCCCTGCCCGCTGATCGCCCGCTTCACCGACACGTCATTGCCGGCATCCGCTACGTCGATGATGCCCGCAGCGTCGAGCTTCACTTCGCGGTCGAGGCTGATCATCGTCGTACCGGCGATCCGCAATCCGCCATTGGCCAGGCGCAGATCGGCATCGACGCCGCCCAGTGCAGCATCCTCGTCCACGATCAGCGTGCCGCCATCGGTGACCAGCGTTTCGCCGATGAAGGAATGGTCGTCGATGCAGTAATCCTGCACGGCTTTAGCAAACCGCGCATCGGTGCCGGCGCAATCCAGCAGCGTCTTCTTCTCGTCCAGCGTCAGACCAGCGAGGATCGGATTACCGTTCTCGTCCGCGATCTGGCCAAGGTACACGTCCTTGCGCATGTTGTTGCGCGTCAGGAAGAACGCCTTGTTGCGGCCGTCGAAGTCATAAGCGCCCTCGCCCCAAACGAGGCGCGTCTTGGCAGCGGCGCCGGAGGCATAGGTTTCCAGCTTCGGTCCGATCCAGCGGAATTCGTGCGCAACAGCGTCGTGGTCGGAGACGGGGCGAGCTGGATCCTCGTTGGAGTAAAGATCACGCAAGGTGCCGAGCGACTTGTCCGCCGGATCATCGGCAATGACGTACCACTTGCCGAACGGGCGCGCCGCCAGGAAGTGGTCGATCTTTACACGATCCCAGCTCGGCCAAACACTGCCTGTTGCGTCTTCACCTGCCGAGGGCCATGTCACACTGCCATCGTTCAAAGTATGGGGTGCGAATGGTTCGCGCTGGGAGTCGGTTTGAAGAAGCATAAACTGCTTTTTCAGGACGTTCATTGTCACCGGCGTGTTGCTAGCGACTGGGTAGGTTTCTGGCGTGAGGCCGATGTCCTTGCCCTGATTGTAAGCGCCTTCCAGCGCGTTCGCCCATTGCTTCCAGGTCAGCTTATTGATGTCCTGACCCGGGAAAGCATCTTGAATGACCCTAAGCGATTGCGCTCGGTTGCCGGCATCGAGATATTGGTTGGACAGTGATGCGTACAATGAATTGCCGTCGGCGCTCTTCATCGTGCGCAGCTGTTGCACGACCCGATGCAGCCCGCGTTCTGAAACGTCACCGGCATTGAAGTCGCCTGATATGATCAACGGCGCAGCGACCTGCTTGGCCCAGGCATTGAGCGCCTTCGCTTCTCTCAGCCGAGACGCTGAGCCATCGGAGTAATCCATGTGGATGCTGCCGATAGTAGTTTGTGGCCGGGTGCCGACTGCGTTGACTGTCGTGAAAGGTACGTTCCTGCCTTGGCTGGTGAAATCCTGCGCTTGGAAGTGCCCGAGCGTTCCCGGAAGACGCGTCAGGATGGCCGCGCTGCCTTCACGGCGGCCCACATAGGTGCCTCGTCCAGCATCCTTCAGGATTTCCGGAATGCGCGTCATGTAGGAGTCCTTGGCCTCCTGAAACATGATGGCGTCGTAGTTGCCGTCGACGATGAAGCCGGCCATCGGCGTCGGATCGCTTTCGAAGCGATTCCAGATGTTCAGGTTGAGCAGGCGAAGCGTGTCGCCCTTCGGTGCTTCCTGCGCCAGCGCCCCCGCGCCAAACGCCAGCAGCATCGCGCCAGCTGTTGTTGCCTTGAGTGCCGCGAGCGTGCGGCCTCTCGCCCTTGTGGTAGCCATGATGTAGAACCCCCGAGTGATGTAGAAAACCAGCTGTGAAAATGTTGGTTTTCGAACATTAGTGGGGATGTATGTCAGTTACGCTACAGCTGAGCTCACCTATGGTAAAGGTTTTGCTGCGATCATTGATGCTGGCTCTGATGACCAGTCTTGAACACAAACAATGAGTGTTTCAGACGCGGGCCCGGAAGCGGCGAACAAGAAGGCGCGGCGGCAGGCTTCCTTGCTGCGGGAGATCGAGCAGCGGCACTACGTTTCGATCGAGGAGATCACACGGCGCTATTCCGTCACGACGCAAACGGCGCGGCGCGATATCATGGCGCTGGAAGAACGAGGCAAGGTGCGGCGCCTGCATGGCGGCGTGGCGCTTGCTGTCCCGCTTGATCCCGGAACCTACCGGCAGCGGCGGACTGATCAGGCAGCGGAGAAGACACGGATTGCTGCGGTTGTCGCGAGCCTCATCCCCGATGGCGCAACGCTGTTCCTTGATACCGGAACGACCTGCGAGGCGATTGCGCGGGCGCTGGTGGCCAAGGAACGGCTGCGGATCGTCACCTATAGTCTGCGCGTCGCAGCCTTGATCAGCGAGCATTCCGATTTTACGCTGGCCATCCCCGGTGGCTTCGTGCGGCCGATCGATGGCGGCGTTTCGGGCGAGGACACGGCCGACTTCATCCGGCGCTTCAAGTTCAATTATGCCGTGCTTTCGGTGAGCGGCATCGATGATGACGGTGATCTCTGCGACGATGATCATACGGAGGTCGCGATCGTGTCGGCGGCGATGAAACAGGCGGCGCAGTGCATTCTGGCGGTCGACAACAGCAAATTCGGCAAGGGCGCTCTGGTGCGGCTCGGCTCCATGCGTGACATCGACATCCTCGTCACTGATCGCGCGCCCCCGCGGTCGCTGGCTGAGCGCCTGCCCGACCTCGGCGTCGCTCTGCACCTTCCGCAGAAGGCGAGTGCCTGAGCCGTCAGGTCACGCGACGCTTTTCCAGCTTCCGCGCCAGCGTGCGGCGGTGCATGCCGAGGCGGCGAGCGGTTTCGGAAATGTTGAAGCCGGTATCCACTAGGGTTTCGTGGATACGCTCCCATTCCAGGTTCTTCAGCGAGGTCGGACGTTCGGTTAGCGGAACGGCGGTGTCGCCGTCGACGCGCCCAAAGGCTTCCTCGATGTCGTCGGTGTTGGCGGGCTTGGCGAGGTAGTGCCGTGCGCCGAGCTTGATGGCTTCGACCGCCGTTGCGATGCTCGCAAAGCCGGTGAGAACGACGATACGGGTGTCAGTGTCCTGTTCGTGCAGGGCTTGCACGCATTCGAGGCCGGAGCCGCCGACAAGCTTGAGATCAACCACGGCATAATCCGGCGCGAAGTCCGTCAACAGATCGCGCAAAGCGGGCACGGAATCGCATAGCCGCACCGTATAGCCGCGGCGCTCGAAGGAGCGTTTCAAGGCGCGGGCGAAGCTGGCATCGTCTTCCACGATCACGAGCGAGCGGTCAGTGGCCATTGCCGCTCCCCTTTACCGACAAGGAGGACAGAGGCAGTTCCAGCGTTACACTGGCGCCGCCTTCGGAGCGGTTGCGTGCCGATACGGTGCCGCCGAGTTTGCGCACGACATTGACCACCAAAAACAGGCCCAGGCCGCCGCCGGGGCGGCCCTTGCTGGAGCGGTAGGGACGGCCGATCTCGGCCAGCATTTCCTGCGAGAAGCCCTTGCCGACATCGGTGACGGTGAGCTGCAGATTGTCGCCTTGGCGCGCCGTTACGACCTTCATCCAGCTGGGCGATTCTTCATGCGCGTTGTCGAGCACGTTGAAGATAACCTGCTTCAAGGACAGGTCGGACACGATCGCTGCGTCGGGCGTGAAGCCGTTCTGAAAAACCAGATGACGCGGGGATCGGCTGGCGCGCCATTCGGCAACGAGATCGTCGAAGAAGCCAGTGACGGTGGTGCGCACCATTCCCTCGCCGCGCGCTTCGCCCGAGGACATCAGGATGCCGGATACGATGGCCTTGCAGCGGGCGAGCTGGCTCTGCATTTCGGTGATTTCTTCAGTGAGTTCCGGTTCTCGGGCGAACAACGGCATACGCTTCCAGTCGTTCAGGATCACCGACAAAGTCGCTAGCGGCGTGCCGAGTTCGTGCGCGGCACCCGAGGCCAGCAGGCCCATGCGCACGATGTGATGCTCTTCCGCCGATTGCTGGCGCAGGTCGGCCAAGCGGGCGTCACGCGCGCGCAAATTGCTGCTGGCGCGGATCAGGAAGAGAACGACGAGCCCCGCGGTCAATACGAAGCAGAAGAACATGCCCTGGATATGCAGCTGCAGCAGGCCGCCTTCGTGGAGATGCGGCAAAGCGAGCGGCTGGAAGAACAGCGACAGAAGGATGAAGCAAAGCGCCGTCAGCGCCACCAGCGCCCAGCTCGACCACGGCTGAAGCAGCACAGCGCCGAGCGTGACCTGCAAGAGATAGAGCGAGATGAAGGGGTTGGTCGCGCCGCCACTGAGATAAAGCTGCGCGGTCAGCGTCGCGACATCGAGCAGAAGCTGGATGAAAAGTTCAGTGTTGGTCAGCGCCGATTGGCTGCGGGCGCGCAGCAGGCTGAACACGTTGAGCGCCACAAGCGCCAGAAGGATCAGCGCCATCGGCAGGAAGGGCAGATCAACGCCCAGGCCGAAGCCTACGAACAGGATGGTGATGATCTGTCCGCACACCGCCAGCCAACGCAGCTGCACCAGCAAAAGAAGGTTGTTCTTGTTTGTGGCGTCGTGGCTCAGCGTCGGGCTCCAGGCGAGGCGGAGACGATCGTACCACAGCTTGTGTTGCCGTTCCGATCCCCGCATCAAGCTGAACGCGCCCGGCGCGCGCGTTGTTCGTCCCGCAAGAGATAAAAAGCGGCCACCAGCATCAACAGCGCCAAGCCGAACCATGTCAGCGCGTATACAAGATGGGTGTTGTTGAAGCGCAGCACCGTCAGCCCACCGACCGGCGCATCCGGTAACGGCACGGCCTGTGCGTCCACGAAGAAGGGAGCGGCGTTGTCGAACCCGCGCGCTTGTGCGATCGCCGCGACATCGCGCGAAAACCAGCGATTGCCAGTGGGATCGTTGCTGCGCAGGAAGCCGCCGCCGGGCTCGCTGATGCGCAGCAGGCCGGTGACGGTCGTTTCACCGGCGATCTGGCCTTGCGGGCGGGAGGACGGATCGCGCTTGTTTGGCGGCACGAAGCCGCGATTGACGAGGACGGTGGTCGTTCCATCGGTCTGGAACGGCGTCAGCACCCAGAAACCGCCACCGCGTTCGGTCACCGCCTGCACCAGCGTTTCGCGGTCGTTCAAATAGCGGCCGGTCAGGGACACGCGCCGGTACTCATCGTCACCGGTATTGATCCCCGGCCATTCAGCTGGGCCCGGTGCGGGCACGGGTTCGGCATGAACCCGCGCTTCCACGCGCTCGATCAGGTCGAGCTTCCATGCGCGGCGCTCGATCTGCCAGACGCCCAACGCGCAGAAGCCGGCGAACAGGAGAGCAGCCAGGCCGAGCAGCAGGCCGACCACCCATGGCCGGCGTGCGGGTCGCTCCTCATTGGCCCTGCTGGTCAGGACTTCCCCCTGGTGCCGGGTTCGAGGTCTGAGGGCCCTGCCCGTCCATCTCCATGCCCGGCATCATGTTGGTGTTGAGGTGGTACATGACCCAAAGCGAGCCGGCGAGCACGATCACCACGATGATGAGCGTGAAGAACAGCGCCATCAAACTCCAGCCGGCTTCCGACTTGGCGTTCATATGAAGGAAGAAAATCATATGAACGACGATCTGCACCACGGCTGCTGCCATGACGATGAAGATCGTCCAGTTCTTGTCGAGCGTGCCATGCATGACGAGCCAGAACGGAATGGCCGTGAGAATGACGGACAGCACGAAGCCCGTGATGTAGCTCGCATAGCTGCCGTGGTTCTGGCCTTCGTCGTGAAGGTCTTCGGCATTGTCCTGCGCGTGCTTCTCAGCCGTCTTGGTCTGGCTGCCGGCGCCATGCGTGGCGGTGTGGGCGTGCTGGCTCAACGGAGCATCCCCATCAGGTAAACGAAGGTGAAGACGCCGATCCAGATGACGTCGAGGAAGTGCCAAAACATCGACAGGCACATCAGCCGGCGACGATTGGCGGGGATGAGGCCATGCATGCTGACCTGCACCATCAGCGTCACCAGCCAGATGATGCCGAAGGTGACATGCAGGCCGTGCGTGCCCACCAGCGTGAAGAAGGCCGACAGGAAGGCGCTGCGCTGCGGCGTCGCGCCGATCTCGATCAGATGGTGGAACTCGTAGAGTTCGATGCCGAGGAAGCACAGGCCGAACACGCCGGTGATCGCCAGCCAAAGCTGCGTGGCGCGCACATTGCCCTTGTCCATCTGCAGCATGGCAAAGCCATAGGTGATGGACGAAAACAGCAGCATCGCCGTGTTGATCGCGACCAGTTCGAGTTCGAACAGGTCCTGCGGGCCTGGGCCGGCCGCATAGCTCGTGCCGAGCACGCCATAAATGGCGAACAGGATCGCGAAGATGAGGCAATCGCTCATCAGGTAGACCCAGAAGCCGAGCGCGGTGCTAGAGCCTTCGGCGTGTTCGTGCTCGTCGGCGAGGTAGAATACGACTTCGTCCGAGTTGGTGGCCGCGTTGTCGGCGGTATTCACTGCGCTTGCCATGGTCAGTGTCCTGCCACTGTTGCCAGCAGCTTGCTACGCGAGGCTTCCGTCGCGGCGACCGTTTCCGCAGGGATGTGGAAGTCCCGGTGATAGTTGAAGGTATGGGCAATCGCGATCGCCAGGATGCCGACGAAGGAGAGCGCAGCCAACCACCACATGTACCAGATCAGGCCGAAGGCGAGTGCGACGCTGAGCCCTGCAATGAACACGCCCGTGCCGGTGCTGCTCGGCATGTGGATGGCTCGGTAGCCTTCCAGCGGACGCTTGTAGCCGCGCTTCTTCATGTCGGCGAAGGCGTCATTGTCGTGGATCACCGGCGTGAAGGCGAAGTTGTAGTCCGGCGGCGGCGATGCGGTCGCCCATTCCAGGGTACGGCCGTTCCAAGGATCGCCGGTGGTGTCGCGGAGCTGGTCGCGGCGCAATACGCTGACGGCGATCTGGACCAGGAAGCAGGCGATGCCGCAGGCAACGAGGAAGGCGCCGAAGGCCGCGATCTGGAACCAGATCTGCAAGGACGGATCCTCGAACACGCGCAGGCGACGCGTCACGCCCATGAAGCCGAGCACATAAAGCGGCGTAAAGGCGACCCAGAAGCCGACAACCCAGAACCAGAAGGACAGCGTGCCCCAGAACGTGTCGAGCTTGAAGCCGAACGCCTTCGGGAACCAGTAGTTGATCCCGGCAAACAGGCCGAACAGCACGCCGCCGATGATGACGTTGTGGAAATGCGCCACCAGGAACAGGGAGTTGTGCAGCACGAAGTCGGCCGGCGGGATCGCCAGCATGACGCCGGTCATGCCGCCGATTACGAAGGTCAGCATGAAGGCAACCGTCCACATCATCGGCAGTTCGAAGCGAATGCGGCCGCGATACATCGTGAACAGCCAGTTGAAGATCTTCGCGCCCGTCGGGATCGAGATGATCATCGTGGTGATGCCGAAGAAGGAGTTGACGCTGGCGCCCGAACCCATCGTGAAGAAGTGGTGCAGCCACACGAGGTAAGACAGGATGGTGATGACCACCGTCGCGTAAACCATGGACGTGTAGCCGAACAGGCGCTTGCCAGAGAAGGTCGAGACCACTTCGGAGAAGATGCCGAAGGCCGGCAGCACGAGGATGTAGACTTCCGGGTGGCCCCAGATCCAGATCAGGTTCACGTACATCATCGGGTTGCCGCCGAAGTCGTTCGTGAAGAAGTTGGTGCCGACATAGCGGTCGAGGCTAAGCAGCACGAGCACGGCCGTCAAAACCGGGAAGGTCGCCACGATCAGCACGTTGGTGCAGAGCGAGGTCCAGGTGAAGACCGGAATCTTCATCATGGTCATGCCGGGCGCGCGCATCTTGACGATGGTGACGAGCAGGTTGATGCCCGACAGCGTCGTGCCGACGCCCGCGACCTGAAGGCCCCAGATGTAGTAATCGACGCCGACGCCGGGGCTATACTGGATGCCCGACAGCGGCGGGTAAGCCAGCCAGCCGGTTTGCGCGAACTCGCCGACGAACAGCGAGATCATGATGATGATCGCGCCGGCTGCCGTCATCCAGAACGAGAAATTGTTCAGGAAGGGGAAGGACACGTCGCGCGCGCCGATCTGCAACGGCACGACGAAGTTCATCAGGCCGGTGACCAGCGGCATGGCCACGAAGAAGATCATGATCACGCCGTGGGCGGTGAAGATCTGATCGTAGTGATGCGCGTTGAGGTAGCCTTCGGAACCGTTGAAGGCGAGAGCCTGCTGCAGGCGCATCATGATCGCATCGGCAAAGCCGCGCAGAAGCATGACGATGCCAAGCACCATATACATGATGCCGATCTTCTTGTGGTCGACCGAGGTGAACCACTCGCGCCACAGGAAGCCCCAAAGGCGGTAGCGATGCAGTGCGTAGATGAGGCCGAGGCCGCCCAGCGCCACCACGATGAAGGTGACGATCAGGATCGGTTCGTGGATCGGGAACGACTCGAAAGTGAGCCGGCCGAAGATGGCAGTCAGGAGAGGAGATGATTCAGGCATGATGGCTTCAGCTGTTCGACGGCCGCAAGGAGCCGAATGTCTGTGAAAGCGACGGGTTGACCGAGCCGGTGCCGGGCCGCGGCAGGCTCATTCCGCGCAGCGGCGTGCGGTCGACGATGGAGGCCGGCTTGGAGGGATCGGCCTGGCCGGCTGCGAGCGCTTCCTCGATGGTGCAGATATTGGCGACGAAAGTCGGTTCCGAGCCAAAGATCGAGCCGCGGCGGGCATCCTTGTCGTAGGTCAGCGGCAAGAGGTTGTTGAGACCGGCAAGGCCGGTGCCGCCCTTGGCATCGATCATGGCCATTTCGCTCATGCACATCTTGCCGGGCTCGACGCAGAAGTTGCGGATGGCATTGAACAGAAGCGGATCGACGGTGGCGAAATAGTGCACCGGCACGTTTTCGCTCGGGCGCTCCAGCTCAAGATAGTCCGGCCGCTGCAACGCACCGCCTTCGGCCTTCGCCTTTGCAATCCAGTTATCGAAACCAGCTTGGTCGAGGCCATGGAATCGGAAGCGCATGCCCGAGAAACCGTGGCCGCTGTAATTGGCGGAAAAGCCCTCGTAATCACCGGGATTGTTGATCACGGCATGAAGCTTCGTTTCCATGCCGGGCATGGCGTAGATCATGCCGGCCAGCGCCGGGACATAGAAGGAGTTCATCACCGATGACGAGGTGATGCGGAACTGGATCGGACGATCAACCGGCGCTGCCAGTTCGTTGACGGAAGCAATGCCGTATTCGGGATAGATAAAGAGCCACTTCCAGTCGAGCGCGACGACATTCACTTCCAGCGGCTTGGTATCGGCAGCCACGGGACGCGCGGCATCAATCCGGTCAAGCGGACGGTAGGGGTCGAGCAGATGCGTGCCCATCCAGGTCACTGCGCCCAGACAGATGATGATCAGCAGCGGAATGGCCCAGATCACCAGTTCGAGCTGGGTCGAGTGATCCCAATCCGGATCATAGGGCGCGTCGGTGTTGGACGCGCGATACCGCATGGCAAACACCACGGTCAGGACCATCACCGGAATGATGATGATCAGCATCAGCACCACGGAAATGATGATCAGGTCGCGTTGCTGCGCGGCGATATCACCCGACGGCGACATGACCACGAAGTTACAGCCGCCCAACAGAAGAAGGGCAGGCAGAATGGCAAAGGAGATCAACCGGCGAAGGAATGGAGGCATAAGCGGCACACTTGCTTTTCTGCTCGTCACCTAGCTTTATCACGGATAGATCCACATTGGACAATTTGCCCAATGCCGAAGTGGCGCATTGCGCTGCAAAACGGCACACTTGCGAACCGGAGCCGCTTTGACGGGCCAATCGCAGCACTCTCGAAGTCTGACGGTACGAAGACCATGATTCACCCGACTGCCACTGCCGAACGTGATGCCCGGCTCATCAATGCCCGTCACGAAGATGTGAATCCCAACGACATCGCTGTTGGCGTCGTGATCGGCCGCACCTCGGAGTCCTTCGACTTCTTTGTTTATGCGATCGCGTCCGTGATCGTGTTCCCGAAGCTGTTTTTCCCCTTCGTCGATCCGCTGATGGGGACGCTTTATTCCTTTGCCATTTTCGCTCTGGGCTTTATCGCTCGCCCGATCGGCACCATGATCTTCACAGTGGTTGACCGCATCTACGGCAAGGGCGTGAAGCTGACGATCGCGCTGTTCGGCCTCGGCACCTCTACCGTCGCGGTAGCTTTCATTCCCGGTTATGAGACGATCGGTGTGGCATCCATCTGGGCTTTGACGCTGTTTCGTATCGGCCAGGGGCTGTTTCTCGCCGGAACGTGGGACGGCCTTGCCTCGCTACTCGCCTTGAACGCGCCGGAAAAGCGCGGCGGCTGGTATGCGATGGTGCCGCAGCTCGGCGCCCCGATCGGGCTTCTGGTTGCCAGCGCGCTGTTCGCCTTCTTTGTCGGCAATCTCGGGGCAGAGGACTTCTACGACTGGGGCTGGCGTTATCCCTTCTATGTCGCTTTCGCCATCAACGTCGTGGCGCTGTTTGCACGCCTGCGTATCGTGTCGACGCCGGAATACACGCATCTGTTTGAAACGCGCGAGCTTCAGCCTTCGCCGGTATTCGACACGCTGCGCTCGCAGGGCGCCGCCATCATTCTCGGCGGCTTCGCACCTTTGGCGAGCTTTGCGCTTTTCCACATGGTGACGGTGTTTCCGCTGTCGTACGTATTTCTTTACACGGATGAAGGCCCTGCCCGCTTCCTGATCATCGAGGGCGTCGGCGCGGTGTTCGGCATCGCCTCTGTTGTTCTGTCCGGTTATCTCGCTGATCGGCTTGGCCGCCGTACGCTGCTTGCAGGCTCGGCCGTCGCGATCGCAGCCTTCAGCGGGTTCGCGCCGCAGCTTCTTGATGCCGGTCCGGCAGGTGAAACCGTCTTCATGATCACCGGCTTCATCCTGCTTGGCCTGTCGTTCGGGCAATCTTCGGGCGCGCTCGCAAGCCACTTCCAGAAAGGCTATCGCTACACCGCGTCGGCTTTGACCTCGGATCTGGCCTGGTTGTTCGGCGCCGGCTTCGCACCGCTTGCCGGCCTGCTGCTTGCCGCCAATTTTGGCCTGATCGCGGCCGGCGGTTATCTTCTATCGGGTGCCGTGGTCACACTGCTCGCGCTGTATTTCAGCCGCTGGGAAAAGTAAGGCGGGAGAGGCCATCGTGGATTGCGGCAGCATTTTCGCTGCCGCCAGGTGACCGCTTCACGAACGCTGCTTCGCATCAGCGATCCACATGTAAGTTGCCGGCTGCAAAGAGGATCGAGGCTTGCTTTTTGCGCTGAACATCCCTTGCAAGACCCACGACGGCTTCTACTTTACGTTGGGTAAAAGCGGGAACACAAACCGTTCTACTCGAAAACTCTACTTGCCTATACCTCTGTGCCCGCGTAATCCCTCCCTATTGCTATAAGGAGCTTGATTTGATGGCGAATGATGTAGAGGAACTCGACAATAGTAGTTTGGCCGAGCTTACGGCGGACATTGTTTCGGCCTATGTTTCGAAGAATGCGGTGCGGTCCAACGACCTGCCGATCCTGATCAGCGAAGTTCATGCAGCCCTTGCCGGCCTGCGCAACGAGCAGAAGGCCCCCGAGCCGGTGGAAGCGCCGAAGCCAGCCGTGCCGATCAAGAAGTCGATCACGCCGGACTATCTGATCAGCCTGGAAAACGGCCAAAAATTCCGCTCGCTGAAGCGTCACTTGATGACCAGCTACGGCATGACGCCGGACGATTACCGCAGCAAGTGGGGTCTGCCGGCCGATTATCCGATGGTTGCGCCCAACTACGCCGCGCAGCGTTCGGAACTCGCCAAGAGCCTCGGTCTCGGCCGCAAGGCTGGTGAAGAAGCGGAGGCGCAGCCTGAGCCGGAACCCGCACCCACCCCAAAGAAGCGCGGTCGCAAGCCGAAGGCGACGGCCACTGAATCATCCGACGCGTGATTCAAGTATTTCTTCTATTCGATATGAATATAGCGGGCTTGACCCGCTATATTCATATTAGAGCCCTGCCTGCTTATTGCGTGGTGGATGGGCTTTGTGACTGACCATTCTGCAGATTGAGCTGCGCCGGGTCGCTGTTTGGCTCGTTGGGTGCTGGGATGTTTGGCGCATTCGGCTGATCGATGATGCTTTGCGGGGGCGTCACCGCCGGGGCCGGCGTCCGCTCGATCCCTTCCGTGCCCGTCGTGGCAGACGTGCCATT
The DNA here is from genome assembly GCF_032053605.1 of Tianweitania sp. Lineage (NCBI taxonomy): Bacteria > Pseudomonadati > Pseudomonadota > Alphaproteobacteria > Hyphomicrobiales > Phyllobacteriaceae > Tianweitania > Tianweitania sp. Next base: position 34,746 of record NZ_DAMBUH010000015.1, on the reverse strand, counting down.
CGCGTTTGGAGTGCCTGCCGTTCCGTTTGAACTGGCAGCGCCGGTCGAGCGGTTGATCTGGCTGCTGGAATTTGCGTTAGGGCTGTTTGGCGTGACCGGCGAACCGGGTGCCGGCCTGGTATTGCCAACGCCGCCGCTGCTGCTACTACCGCTTGAGCCGCTGCCGCCGCCGATGGTGGCACCGCCTACCGATCCGCTGCCGCCAACCGTGCCGCTGCCGCCGATCGATCCACCGCCCACCTGGGCGCTGGCAACCGCAGTCGATAGGACCAGCGCGGACGCCGTCGCGACAGTAATTTGCTTGAAAGACATCTTCTTGAAAGACATGGGTCTTTCCTTTCTTTGGGGATACAACGACCCAACGATCAAATCCCCTGCTTGTTTCCCCCTCCCCGCAAAGTGATTGGCGCATGAGGCCTGCGGCAAGATAGCTGTGCGCAGTGTTCCGGCACGCGTTTACCAACGCCTGCAAAACGAGCAATGGGGCTTTTCAAATCGATTTTCCCGCTGTTTATATGCGGGCTCGAGGGCTGCACTGGGATGCAAGCTCCAACCACTTCAGGGGAGTGCGTAATGTTGAAAAAAATGACCTTTGCGGCCGCGCTGGCGACTGCAACGATCCTAAGCGGAGCGGCGAGCGCAAAGACGTTCGTTTTCTGCTCGGAAGGATCGCCGGAAGGCTTCGATCCGGGCCTTTACACCGCCGGCACCACGTTCGATGCGGCAGCACACACGGTCTATAACCGCCTTCTCGAATTCAAGAAGGGCACGACCGAGACCGAGCCGGGCCTGGCCGAGAGCTATGAAACCTCCGCGGACGGCCTTGAATACACGTTCAAGCTGCGTTCGGGCGTCAAGTTCCAGACCACAGACTACTTCACGCCGACCCGCGATCTGAACGCCGACGACGTGATCTTCTCCTACGATCGCCAGATGAACAAGGACAATCCCTGGAACCAGTACATCGCTGGCGGTTCCTGGGAGTATTTTGCCGGCATGGGCTTCCCTGATCTGATCGCTTCGATCGAGAAGGTCGACGACATGACGGTGAAGTTCAAGCTCAAGCGCAAGGAAGCACCGTTCCTTGCTAATGTGGCGATGCCTTTCGCCTCGATCATGTCCAAGGAATATGCCGACAAGCTCGAAGCTGCCGGAACCAAGGAAAAGCTGAACCAGCAGCCGCTGGGCACCGGCCCGTTCCAATTCGTCGCGTATCAGCAGGACGCCGCGATCCGCTACAAGGCCAATCCGGATTACTGGGGTGGCAAGCAGAAGATCGACGATCTCGTTTTCGCGATCACCACGGATGCGGCCGTTCGCTACCAGAAGCTGCAGGCCGGCGAATGCCACCTGATGCCTTATCCGAACGCTGCCGACGTGCAGGCGATGAAGTCGAACCCGGCTCTGACCGTTCAGGAGCAGGAAGGCCTCAACATCGCTTATGTCGCGTTCAACACGACGCAGGCGCCGTTCGACAAGGTTGAAGTGCGCAAGGCGCTTTCGATGGCCGTGAACAAGCAGGCGATCGTCGATGCCGTGTTCCAGGGCGCGGCAACGCCGGCCAAGAACCCGATCCCGCCGACGATGTGGTCCTATAACGACGCCGTCAAGGACGACACCTACGATCCGGAAGCCGCCAAGAAGATGCTGGAAGATGCCGGCGTCAAGGATCTGTCGATGAAGGTCTGGGCGATGCCGGTTGCACGTCCTTACATGCTGAACGCGCGGCGCGCGGCCGAGCTGATGCAGTCGGACTTCGCCAAGGTCGGCGTGAATGTCGAGATCGTGTCCTATGAATGGGCCGAGTATCTCGAGCGCTCGAAGGCCAAGGACCGCGACGGTGCGGTTATCCTCGGCTGGACCGGCGACAATGGCGATCCGGACAACTTCCTCGACACCCTGCTCGGCTGTGACGCCATCGGCGGCAACAACCGCGCGCAGTGGTGCAACAAGGAGTTCGACGATCTGGTCACCAAGGCCAAGGAAAGCTCCGACCAGGCCGAGCGCACCAAGCTCTACGAACAGGCTCAGGTGATCTTCAAGAAGGAAGCACCCTGGATCACGGTCGACCACTCCCTGTCCGTCGTCCCGATGCGCAAGGAAGTCACCGGCTTCGTGCAGAGCCCGCTCGGCGACTTCGCCTTTGACGGCGTCGATCTGGCGGAATAAGCACGTCTGACT